>JBJEBO010000140.1:0-3408 GCA_051870155.1 Candidatus Cryptobacteroides sp. | reverse complement strand
GATGGTACTGTAGCCTGCATAGGCAACGGCGATGAACTCAAGAAGGCTTTCGTGGAAGGACGTTTCACTTGCTCCCAGACCAAGGGCGAAGATGAGAACGCAAAGATGGCTCTTGTCCGCAACCTGGGAAAAGTTTCTTCATCCAACGGTAAATTCCTTGTGGCTTATGACGATATCTACTCCATCCAGTATTTCGGACAGAATCTCCGTCCTTACTGGAACCGCAAAGGTGACAGCTCTATCGAGGCACAGATTGCCCTTGCGCTCAAGGAATACAAGAGCCTGATGGTCAAATGCAGCGAGTTTGACCTCAAGCTTATGAAAGATGCTGCAAAGGCAGGTGGAAAAGAATATGCAGAGCTCTGTGCCCTCGCATACCGTCAGGCTGTAGCCGCCCACAAACTCGTAGAATCTCCTGAGGGTGATCTCCTCTGGCTTTCAAAAGAAAATTTCAGCAATGGTTCGATTGGAACAGTTGACGTGACTTATCCGTCAGCTCCTCTCTTCCTACTCTACAATCCGGACCTCGCAAAAGGTCTTATGAACCATATATATTATTATAGTGAGTCCGGCAGATGGACCAAGCCTTTCCCTGCACACGACGTGGGAACTTATCCTCTTGCCAACGGTCAGACCTATGGTGGTGATATGCCGGTGGAGGAAGCAGGCAATATGATTACTCTCACTGCTGCCGTTTGTGCGGCTGAAAAGAATGCATCCTATGCCCTCAAGCATTGGGAAACGCTCACTACTTGGACTGATTATCTTGTAGAGAACGGTCTTGACCCGGCAAACCAGCTTTGTACAGATGATTTCGCAGGACACTTTGCACACAATGCCAATCTTTCCATCAAGGCAATCGTTGCAATCGCATCATACGGCAAGATGGCTGATATGCTCGGCAAGAAGGATGTAGCGGAAAGATATACTTCAATCGCCTGTGAACTTGCAGCCAAATGGATGGAAATGGCAGACGACGGCGACCACTACAGACTCACATTCGACAAGCCGGGAACCTGGAGCCAGAAATACAACCTCGTTTGGGATAAGCTTCTCAAACTTGGCGTTTTCCCTGATTCTGTCCGTCAAACCGAAATCAATTATTATCTTGGCAAGCAGAATATTTATGGACTCCCTCTCGACAGCAGGATGGCCTACACCAAGACAGACTGGATAGTTTGGACGGCCACCCTTGCAGACGATGTGGAGACATTCAGCAAATTCATAGCTCCTGTCCACAAGTTCGAGAACGAAACAGTTGACAGGGTGCCTATGTCAGACTGGATATGGACCGATAAACCAAATTGGAGAGGCTTCAAGGCCCGTTCAGTCGTAGGAGGATATTTCATCAAATTGTTGGAGGATAAATATGAATAAATTCAGATTGACTCTGACGGCAGCCGCTTTGGCGCTCGCATCCGCGGGCGCCATTGCCCGTTCCGTCTCAGAACCAGTTGATTATGTCAGTACGCTGGTCGGTACAATGTCCAAATTTGAACTGTCAACGGGTAACACCTACCCTGCTACGGCCCTTCCGTGGGGAATGAATTTCTGGACGCCGCAGACAGGAAAAATGGGTGATGGGTGGACATATACCTATACCGCAGACAAGATCAGGGGCTTCAAACAGACCCATCAGCCAAGTCCGTGGATCAACGATTACGGTCAGTTCGCAATTATGCCTGTAACCGGAGGAGAGTTCTTCGACCAGGATGAGAGGGCAAGTTGGTTCTCACACAAGGCAGAGACCGCAACTCCTTATTGTTACAGCGTTTATCTCGCAGACCACGACGTTTATGTGGAGCTTGCACCTACAGAGCGTGCAGCCGCTTTCAGACTCACCTATCCGGAAAGCAATGATTCATATCTTGTAATCGATGCCTTCGACAAGGGATCATATATCAAGGTCATTCCTGAGGAAAACAAGATTGTAGGCTACACAACAAAGAATTCCGGCGGTGTCCCTGACAATTTCCGCAATTGGTTTGTTATTGTATCTGACACTCCTTTCGATAGTTACAAAACAGTTTCCAAAGGTACGCTCAAAAATGTCGCTGAAGTTACTTCCGATCACGCTGGGGCTATCGTAGGATTCAAGACCAAGACCGGTCAGAAAGTGAATCTTCGCGTGGCATCTTCTTTTATCAGCCTCGACCAGGCCATTCTCAACCTGAAGGAACTCGGTGACGGCAATTTTGACCGTATCAAGGCTCAGGGACGCGCAAGGTGGAATGAAGTCCTTGGACGTATAAAAGTGACTGACGACGATGTGGACAATCTCCGCACGTTCTATTCCTGCCTCTACCGTTCAGTTCTCTTCCCACGCAGCCTTTCAGAGATTGATGCAAATGGAAAAACTGTCCACTACAGTCCGTTTGATGGAAAGGTACACGAGGGTGAAATGTTCACTGACACAGGATTCTGGGACACATTCCGCTGTCTTTTCCCTCTTTTGAACCTTGTATATCCTGATATGAACGTGAAGATGCAGCAGGGTCTCGTGAATACTTGGCTCGAAAGCGGCTTCCTTCCGGAATGGGCAAGTCCGGGACACAGGGGATGTATGGTTGGTAACAACTCTGCTTCAATCGTGGCTGACGCATATCTCAAAGGAATCAGGGGATATGATATCGAGGAACTTTGGAAGGCAGTCGTAAGCGGCAGCCACAACGTTCATCCTAAAGTTTCATCGACCGGACGTCTTGGCTGGAAGGAATATGATGAATTGGGCTATGTTCCTTGCAATATCGGTATCCGTGAAAGCGCTGCAAGAACTCTCGAATATTGCTATGACGACTGGTGCATCTATACTTTAGGAAAGGCCCTTGGCAAACCGGAAGCTGAAATCGCACCATATCGTGAGAAAGCTCTCAATTACCGCAATCTCTACAATGCAAAATACTCCCTTATGTGCGGTCGCAATGCAGACGGTACTTTCAACGAGCCTTTCAGCGAGTTGAAATGGGGTGGTGACTTCACGGAGGGCAACAGCCTCCACTACACATGGTCTGTTTTCCACGATCCTGCAGGTCTGATCGAACTTATGGGTGGTGACGATGCTTTCAATGCCAATATGGACAGGGTGTTCAACATCCCACCTCTCTTCGATGACAGTTATTACGGACAGACCATCCACGAAATCAGGGAGATGCAGGTTATGAATATGGGCAATTATGCCCACGGAAACCAGCCTGTTCAGCATATGATTTATCTTTATGACTGGAGCGGTCAACCTTGGAAGGCCCAGCAGCGTATCCGCGAGGTGATGGACAAATTCTATACAAGCGCTCCCGACGGATATTGCGGAGATGAGGATAACGGACAGACTTCTGCCTGGTATGTGTTCTCAGCAATGGGATTCTATCCGGTATGTCCAGGTTCCGGCGAATATGCAATTGGAACCCCTCT
>JBJEBO010000139.1:0-3415 GCA_051870155.1 Candidatus Cryptobacteroides sp. | reverse complement strand
TATCAAGGTACAGGAATATATCGTGAACGAGATCCAGGAGGTTTACCGCCTTCAGGGTGTGAAGATCAACGACAAGCATTTCGAAATCATCGTTCGTCAGATGATGAGGAAGGTGCAGATCAACGATCCGGGCGACACCGACTTCCTGCAGGAGGAGCTTGTGGACAAGTGGCAGTTTATGGATACCAATGATGCTATCTTCGGCAAATACTTCGTTCTCGACCCAGGCGATTCTCAGACTTATTCAGAGGGCGACATCATCTCCGCACGTGAGATGAGGAGCGAAAACTCTTCACTCGAGCGTCAGGGGCTCAAGATGATGGTGCTCCGCGAGGCTAAGCCTGCAACAGCAAGCCAGGTGCTCCAGGGTATCACAAGGGCTGCATTGAAGACCAACAGCTTCATCTCTGCGGCTTCATTCCAGGAGACTACCAAGGTGCTCAGCGAGGCAGCGATTAGAGGTCGCGTGGACACTCTCGAAGGTCTGAAGGAGAATGTGATCTGTGGTCACGCAATTCCTGCCGGTACCGGCCAGAAGGAGTATCAGGAAATCCTTGTCGCTCCTATGGAAGAGTATCAGAAGGCTATGAATGAGTTGTAATCCAATAGATTACCATAAATAAAAAGAGTCGGTCATCCGCAAGGGCGACCGACTTTTTTATGCATTATTGTAACCGACGAACATTCTTATCATCTCGAGCGGAGCGCTAAGCGCGGAGTCGAGAGATCTGTCAATAATCAACCTCACATAAAAACAACGCATTCCCAGGAACCGACATCCCCGCGTCACTTCTGCATCCGCTCTCCACAAGGGTCTTTATCCACTCCGGCTCTTTCTTTCCCCGCCCCACTTCTACAAGCGATCCCACAATCGCCCTCACCATATTCCTCAAAAATCTGTTAGCGCTGACTGTGAACACAATATAATCTCCATCCTTTGCGGGATATCCCATCATCCTTACGTGATCCGGAGTGTATCTTTCCCAACACGCGTTGGTTATCGTACATAACGACGTGGCGTTGTTTCCTCCCGTCTTTTCAAAGCAGGAGAAATCGTGCTCGCCGAGAAGATATGCCGCGGCTGTATTCATCTTGTCCATATCAAGACTGTGTTTGCAATACCAGGAATATTTTTCGCAGAATGGATCCTTTCTAAAATGTATGAAGTATTTGTATGTTCTTAATCTTGCATCGAATCTGGAATGAAAGTCATCAGACGCTTCGGAAATGCTATGGACGATGATTTCTTTGGGTATGATGGCATTTAATTTGTAGCATAACAAATCTTGCTTGATGTCAGTCAAATCGGCATCAAAATGAGCGATATAATTTATTGCATTCACACCGGCATCAGTCCTTCCGGCACCAGTTACTTCCACGGGACTTTCAGTCAGGATACCGAGAGCTCTTTCCAGTTCTCCCTGCACTGTGTCCGCATTGTTCTGAATCTGCCAGCCGCTGAGGGCGCTTCCGTCGTATGAAAGAGTGAGAATATATCGCATTTTCGTCGCTAATTTGAAAGTGGATACAAAATTATAAAAATATTTATGGAGAGCATAAACATTAAAGAATTGAATGACCGCATCCAGCAGGAAAGTTCTTTCGTGGACATCCTGTCGATGGAGATGAACAAGGTTATTGTGGGGCAAAAGCATCTCACCGAGAATCTTCTCATCGGACTTCTTGCCAACGGACATATTCTTCTTGAAGGTGTTCCGGGTCTTGCAAAAACTCTTGCCATCAATACTTTGGCATCGGCGGTAGATGCCAAATTCAGCAGAATCCAGTTCACTCCGGACCTTCTTCCGGCAGATGTAATCGGAACCCTTATCTATTCCCAGAAAAGCGAACAGTTCCAAATCAGGAAAGGTCCTATCTTCGCCAACTTCGTACTTGCCGATGAGATCAACCGTTCTCCGGCAAAAGTGCAGTCTGCCCTTCTTGAGGCGATGCAGGAGCGTCAGGTGACAATCGGCGAAGAAACTTTCAAACTTCCGGAGCCGTTCCTTGTAATGGCCACCCAGAACCCGATTGAGCAGGAGGGAACCTATCCTCTTCCAGAGGCCCAGGTGGACCGTTTTATGCTCAAAGTCGTGGTTGACTACCCAAAGAAGGAGGAAGAGAGGCTTATTGTGAGGATGAACAATTCAGGAGAATTCCCGAAAGCTTCCCCTGTTCTCAAGCCGGAGGATATTATCAGGGCTCGCAAGGTTGTTAGGGACGTGTATATGGACGAAAAGATAGAAAGATATATCGTTGACATAGTATATGCGACCAGAACACCTCAGGACTATGGTCTCCAGAAGCTTTCAGGACTCATTTCCTACGGAGGATCCCCTCGTGCCAGCATTTCCCTTTCAATGGCTGCAAAGGCATACGCCTTCATAAAGAGAAGAGGCTATGTTATTCCTGAAGATGTCAGGGCTGTGTGCAACGAGGTGCTTCGTCACAGAATCGGTCTCACATACGAGGCAGAGGCGGAGAATGTCACCACCGAAAATATCATTTCCGAGATAATAAATGCCGTCGAGGTTCCATAGTGGATGCCTATGAATGCAAATATGTCAGCCAACGACCTTCTTAAAAAGGTCCGGAAGATAGAAATCAAGACCAGGGCGCTTTCCCACCAGATTTTCGCCGGAGAGTACCATTCCGCCTTCAAAGGACGGGGAATGGCGTTCAGCGAGGTGAGGGAGTATCAATATGGGGACGATGTCAGGAATATGGACTGGAATGTCACTGCGCGTCTCCGTTCTCCCTATGTAAAGGTCTTTGAGGAAGAGAGGGAACTGACGGTCGTTCTGTTGGTGGATGTGTCTCGTTCAAGGCTCTTTGGAACTTCAGTGCGCAACAAGAGGGATCTGATTGCCGAAATCGCGGCGGTATTGTCTTTTTCGGCAATTATCAACAACGACAAGGTTGGTGCCCTGTTCTTCAGCGAAAAAGTCGAAAAATTCATTCCCCCGAAGAAAGGCAGAAGTCATCTTTTGCACATCATCAGGGAAATCATCGAATTCAAGCCTGAGCACGACGGAACGGATATTTCAGAGGCTCTGAGGTTCCTTACCAATGCCATCAAGAAGCGCTGCACTGCGTTCCTGCTCTCCGACCTTCTTGATGTGGATGCGGAAGGACATCCGCGTTATGAGGATGCCCTTAAGGTTGCTGCCGGAAGGCACGACCTTTCCGTTATCTCCGTCCACGATCCGCGCGAGAGGGAAATCCCCGCTATGGGTCTGTTGAATGTGAAAGACTCCGAGACTGGACGGACAGCCTGGGTTAACACCTCGTCCGCGAAAGTTCGCAAGGCATATTCGGACTGGTTCCGTGAGATGGACGAATCGGCATCGAGGATGTTTATGAAATATAATGTGGATTCTGTGGATATCTCCACGGATGAGGACTATGTGAAAAA
>JBJEBO010000138.1:0-3424 GCA_051870155.1 Candidatus Cryptobacteroides sp. | reverse complement strand
TGACAAAAAAGGGACTTTTTAGTCATCCTCTTTTTTTATTATGGTTATAAAACAAAATCAAGGCAGCTGCGAACAGCAGTGAACGGCCTCACCTTCGTGTTTGCGACCTCGACGTGGGCCGGATGAACGGCATATCCTTTCAGAGCCTCCTCTGATTCGAGAGTGCAGTCGAGCATCACATCGGCATTCGATGAATCCAATCTGCCGTCAATCTGCACCTTGACATCCAACAATCCCGGCACTTTTCCCACCAGGCCTTCCAATCCTTCCTTAATTCCAGCCTTTACGGCAACCTTTTCCTCTTCGGACAGCTCACTCTTGAGCGTCCAGATAATAATGTGCTTTACCATTTTGTTTTATTTTATTCTTCTCCACCTAAATAATACTGTCATCTCGACCGAGCGCAGCGAGTGGAGAGATCTATACCGCCAAATTTATAGAATTTAAACTAATAAATTGCAACAATTCACACCATTTTGCATCTATTCATACAAACCTATCTTTAATGAAAAAAACAGTTTTCATTCACTTATTGTGTCTTATATGTTGTCTAAATGCCATATCGTGTGATAAAATCCGCACAGGATATCAGGAAGAAGAAGACTGTACGGCACGATTCTATGACGAGATGTATGAATCTTTCGCCCACGATGCGATTTGGGCGGCATCATACGCATATATTTTCAATGAATATCAGAAAATCCGCACCGACAGAACTGCCTCCCTGGAATATGTGGGACAATATGACTATATCAGAAGCCTGAATTATGATTATTGGGATACAGGCGACATGAAAATCAGCATCAAGGAAGATGGGGACTATCTTTTCGAAGGAGATAGGCGCTTCGGCAATTATTTGTACGACATTTCGAAAACTCTCAACATCCATTTCAATGAAAATGGTGTGATGGAAATAACTTGCCACGAAGATGAGAATTCAGCGATTCCTTTTCAAAGATATTCATATTCATTAAGTTGCAAAGCAACTGCCGATGGAGAATTCACCTACACCTCAGAATATGAATGCAGCTTCATATATAGTGGAAACCATCACTCCATCAGCAGCGGGGATAGCATTTTGAAAAGACCGATGAAAGGAGATGAATACGGCAGACTGAAATGTTTCCCTGTGGAAGGCACCTTGATATACACCAAAGGCAAACTAACTCTTACAGCGGAATATTCTTGGGACTCGGTTCATCTTACCGGATCAAACGGATATGACAAGATTTCTCACAACTTTTTCCAGATAAAATACAGACCGGGAGAATATTGATATGAAACGACTGTTTTGCGCCTTTGCCGCCATTCTTCTGTCGGCAGGTCTCTTCGCACAAACCAAATATAAGCCTGAAATAAGCATCGGATATGGAGGGGCGCCGTTTTGGGAGATGCTTGGATATGTATCCGGCTGTGATGTAGATCCGATATTTTCTTATACCTTGGACCAATTGTATGGATCTGACAAAGGAAAAGTCATTTCCACAGGTGCAATCAGCCTGCAAGTGGATTTTCCTTTCAAAAAATGGTTTTCGCTGCCTGTCACAGTCGCTGGAGTAATCAACACGACGAAAGTATATGATTCCCTTTATGATAGATATGGGCACGAATATTCCGGCGGTTTGCACATTCTTGCCGGAGCAAAATTCAGATATGCCAACAAGAAGCATTTCAATATGTATTCTTCGGTGAATGCCGGTTTGTGTATGTTGGCTTATTCGGATGAAAGTCCCGATTTACTGTTTGATTTTGAAGTCGTTCCAGTCGGGTTCCGTGTAAAGGGAGAACATCTGTTCGGCTTTGCCGAAGTGGGAGTGGGGTCGTTCTATATCGGCGGAATGATCGGAATAGGTTATATCTTCTAAATGTCCTCGAAAGATGAAACTGGATATGAAAATCTTTGAATATATAAAAAGGGCAATATTCATATTACTGTCCTTGATGCTCCTTGCATCCTGTGAAGTCCAAGGTCCGCGTTATAATGCCGTCAGCGCGGAGAAACTCCGGAACTATGCCATAAATCTGATGGCAAGGGAGGTTTCCGATCCGGCTTGGAGGCTTTCAAGGCTTGCTCTTTTGGACGAATATATCAGTGCTACGGAGCAGGAGCGTAAGACACTCCCCCATCTGGTTGTTATCAGGCAATCTATCCACAATATCGATGAGACCACTTATCAGGTTGACGGTTTCGGAATTGTTGCCACCTATGGAGAGTCTTTCAGGAGTGAGAATTGTCATTGGGCTTTCACGCACTATGAAGGAGAACCGATGAATGTCATCAGTTTCAAATATCTCGGGGATGAAAGATGGAAGGACGAAAGAAATTGGATTCTATTTATGAAAGGCTGCTCGGAAAAAGGAGAGCCGACTGTTGAATTGGAGCCGCAAGATGTTTATGACACATCTGTTGAAGACGGTCTTGAGGCTATGATGAAATTCAATACGGAAAAGGTGTCTATAACCAATCCCTCTCGATGGGATAAACTCATAAATTATAGTACTTTCTCAGAGGCCTCCATTGAGGCATCGGTCCGCATTGAAATCAGCCACAACGGTAGCCTGAAAGATTGGATCGACCTCGAATGTAAAGGACTGGAAAAGAATTTTAAAACCAGCAGGGAAATATGAAACGATTTATCTTTATTGCAGCCGCCTTGATGTTGGCAGGCACTTGCCTCGCACAGGAGCAGAATTCCATTTCCGAAGCTGTCAGGGAAGTTATTATGAGCCGCAGGAGCATCAGGAAATACAAGAGTGTGAGTGTCGGGAGGGATACCTTGGAACTGATTCTCCAGGCTGGTCAATGGGCGTGGGTTCGGTCTGCCTCGGCAGCCCTGTAAGGTTCATCGACTCACCGGACGACCCTTCTTGCGAGGCGATCAAGGAAGTCCGGGAGAAGCTCGGTTTCAGCGAAGGCTACAAAATGATCATCTGCGTCGGCTTCGGATACGCTGACGAGAGCCCCAAAGCCAAGCCTCGCGACAAGTCCAAGTACAGGTTCGTCGAACCCTAGAAATAATACAGTATCTGCATAATCAATCTTTGTTTTCAAAAGGGCAAACTTAGAAAATAATCGAGACTCATTGACGAAAACAAGCTCAAAACTGACCAAGCGCATCCGCTTGCTGGAAGAACAACTCAGCAAAGAAAAATAGGGAAACAACATAGACTCCAATTGGAGTTCAGGAAGAACCCCGAAAAATATGGATATCGAAAAGAATCACTATCTTTGTAGATTCTAAACGAAATGTTATGGCAGACAGCAATTTCATAGATTATGTAAAATTACATAGATAACTATCCCTAACAAAATATAACATAATACACTGATATAAAGCAATTTATCGGTGGATTTCTTTTTCACCCTTTCCAGTTATTACCCTATTTTCAACGCATTTTAAGCCAATTTTTGTTACCCGTTTGT
>JBJEBO010000137.1:0-3425 GCA_051870155.1 Candidatus Cryptobacteroides sp. | reverse complement strand
AAGACCAAAATTGATTTCAATTATTCCATATCCCTCGATTTCCCTACTGCAATGCCGGAATACACCGATGCAGTGGGCTATATGCAGGCAATGAATGAACTTGCATACAATGACAACCCTTCGGCCGGTATTGAATCAGTTTGGCAGAAGGACTATATTGACAATTACGCATATCTGCACAGCTCCAATCCTGACCTGTATCCTGACACCGACTGGGCAGGTCTCATCCTTCGCAAATGTGCTCCACGTCAGAATTTCGCCCTCAATGTCAGCGGTGGCACCAAGAAGCTCCGCAGCAAACTTTCCGTAGTGTATGACAATGTGGACGGATTATATACGAGCAAGACATATAATTATGACAAATATACCGTCAGACTCAATAATGACTTCGAAATCAACAAATACATTTCTCTTTCAGCCGATGTCAATATGAGGATGTCGAAGGCCCAGTCTCCACATTTCAGCCCTGCTGCCTGGATGCGCAACGCCGCCCCGATTTATCCTGCTATGTGGTCCGACGGACGTGTTGCAAGCGGTAAAGATGGCAACAACCCTTATGCGAAGATGATGTATGGAGGAACCAAGGACACGCAGTCCCTTGTCGGTGGAGGAAAACTCCAGCTCGACATTAGGCCTGTGGACGGACTTGTGATTTCAGGAGTGTTCTCTCCTAAGTTCACGGAAGTGAAAGTAAAGGATTTCAACAAGGCAGTGACCTATACTCCGTATGACGATCCGAACGGAATGCAGCGCTATTTGTCAAGTGCCAACACCACAGACCTTTCAGAGGAAAGGCGGTCATCATATTCACACACAGTTCAGGTGTTCGCAAACTACAATGCCAACTGGGGCAAACATTATTTCGGAGCGATGGTCGGAATGGAGGAATATTATTACAAATATGAGAACATTCTTGCCTCCAAGACAAACTTCGTGACCGACTATTATCCATATCTCTCGGCTGGTCCAAATGATACGGTTGTAGCCGACAACGATGCTCCGTATGAGAATGCATATCTCTCCGTATATGGCAGGCTTACATATAATTACGACAATAGGTATTACATCCAGGCAAACCTTAGAAGCGACGCCTCCGGTCGTTTCGCCAAGGCATACAGATGGGGCTTGTTCCCATCCGTATCACTCGGTTGGGTGATTAGCCGTGAAGGCTTTATGAAGAATCAGGATGTGGTCAGCTTCCTCAAACTCAGGGCTTCGTATGGTAATCTTGGAAATGAGAGAATCGGAAACTATCCATACCAGACCACTATGAGTTTCACCAATCCTGCTGTGTTCTACGGTAGCACGGTGACTGCGGCTCAAGGCGTTACCAACTCCAAGCTTGCAATTGAGGACATCACTTGGGAGACCACCACAACCTATGATGTGGGACTCGACCTCAATTTCCTTTCAGACAGACTCACCTTGAGCACCGACGGATATTATAAGAACACCCGCAATATGCTCATAGAGCTCGATATACCTACATTTATGGGTTATTCTGCCCCTGACCAGAACGCCGGTGATATGCACACCTGGGGCTGGGATTTGAACATTGGATGGAATGACACAGTGGGCGATTTTAGCTATGGAATCAATTTCAACCTGTCTGATTATAAATCCACTATGGGAGACATTGGAGACAAGCTCCAGATCAGCGGTGGAAAGATCATCGCTTCCGGACTTGAATATCAGGCTTGGTACGGATATGTGTCAGACGGCATTTTCCAGACAGAGGACGAGGTTGCTGCGGCATCTGCACTGACATCGGCTTCAGTAAGGGCTGGAGATATCAGATATGTGGATTTGTCCGGAGCCAATGGCGTTCCTGACGGAATCATCAATACTACATACGACAGGACTGTCATAGGAAGTTCACTTCCGAGACTCAATTACGGCGGTTCCATCTTCCTCAGCTGGAAGGGACTTGACTTCAACCTCAGCTTCCAGGGAGTTGGAAAACGCGACGCCATTCTCACAGAACAGATGGTTCAACCTCTGTACAGTTATTGGGGCAATGTCCCTACTTTCGTAGCGGCAAGCCACTGGTCTCCATTCAATACCGTATCTGAAAACGAGGCTGCCAAATATCCACGTTATTCCCAGACGACAGGAACAAGCGGTCAAAACTATGCTGTGTCTGATTTCTGGCTCATCAACGGGGCATATTTCAGGGTAAAGGACATAAGTTTGGGCTATACCATCCCTATGAAGGCCACTAAGAAATTCGGCGTCGAGACTCTCCGCTTCGGCGTTTCCCTCTCCGACTTCTTCACAATCAGCCATTTCCCGAAAGGTTGGGATCCGGAGGTCAGCTCGACCGGCTATCCTATAACCAAGGGTGTCATATTCTCGGCAAATATCAAATTTTAGGAGGACAGTGCTATGAAACCAGCAAGATATATAATAATCGCGGCAGCAGCCATTCTTTTCAGTACATCCTGCATCAATCTGGACCTGAATCCTCTCGACAAACCATCTACAGGCAACTGGTATCAGGACAAGGACCAGATAATAATGAGTCTGAACAATATCCAGCTTGTGCAGTTCTGGCTCACCGACCGCACTGAGGCAGGACTTACGGCGGACCTCGACGAACTCACTGATGATTCTGTGAACAGGAACTCACAGAATCCATTCAAGAGCGGTACTCTGACAGGAGACAACTCCGTGCTTGTCAAGACAATCTGGAGTTATACCTATAAGGGGATTAGCCGTTGCAACGCCATCCTTGACAATATGTATAAGGCAAAGGACACTATGTCCGAAGAGGACTACCGTATGCTCGAAGGTTGTGCGCGTTTCTACAGGGCCTGCTTCTATTCGAGGATTTGCCAGTTGTTCGGCGATCCTGTGTTCTTCCTGGATGACATCACCCTTGAGGTGGCATATTCCACAGGCAGGACACCTCTTCTCGAGGCCCTGCCGAAGATAATGGAGGATTTCGACTATGCAATCGAGAATTGCCCTGCCACATATACAGGTCAGCAATTGGTTACAAAAGGAGCTGCTTTGGGAATGAAAGCAAGGACAGCGCTTTATTTCGGAACCCTGTTCAAATTCCAGGATAATCCGGATGCGGCCAATTCCCAGAAATACCTCACCATCGCAAGGGATGCCTCAAAGGCTTGCATAGACCTGAATGTCTATGACCTTTATCCTGATTTCGCGGAACTCTTCCTGAACAAGACCCACAATACTTGTGAGGCGGTGTTCAGCATAGCGCGTTCATATGAATATTCCGGAGGTAATGACAACCAATATCTCCACAACCTCGGAGTTACTGCCGGTCTGCCAAGGATGCACGGAGGTTATTGTTCAAAGAACCCTACCTGGGACCTTCTATGGGCATTCACCTGTAATGACGGTCTTCCGATTGACAAATCTCCTCGCTACAATCCGAAGAATCCTTGGGAGAACAGGGA
>JBJEBO010000136.1:0-3450 GCA_051870155.1 Candidatus Cryptobacteroides sp. | reverse complement strand
CCACCTCGCCCCACGCATAGAGATAACCTGTCTCAACCGGTTCCATCGCTCCCAGATTACAAGTTGACCACAACACATCATATTCATTGCCTTCAATAGTGGTAGTCATACCGAGACTCACGAAAACCATCTGAGCCGTGTAGTTGTCCGACTGATTCCATTCGGTATCGGGCTTGAGGATGACATTGAGCGATTCTTCATTGTCAACATTGTAGGTGGTGCAACGCGAGATTTCGATTGTGTTCAGGCGGATTTCCTTTTCTTCAAGAGAGAAGTTGAAGGTATATATCTTTCCTGCCTCGAACTTGTGGTTCGTTATAAGGTCTGAGTCGAGGCTCATTTGGTATGTCAGATAATTGGTGTCAATCGTGAACTTCAGCGGTACATGGTTGAAATCTCCGTCCAACGGGAAGCACATATTGTAGAATATGCCCTTTTGAGTGCGTGGTATTGTCACAGAAGTTATATCAGTGGTGAGCCTGTTGTAATAGGAAGTCTTGTCCGGCTGTTCTGCCACGCTGCCTTCGGAAAAACGGAGGACATTAGGGAAGAGGCGCGAACCATCCCCTGCTTCCATCTTAATGCCGGTGATAATGACATCGGATGTGATATTGTTGGTCACATTGAAACGGATAATGGCGCAGGCTGAGTTGAAATGTGATGCGTTGGCGACGACAGAGTTGTCCTCGACAGCCTGCAATGTGGTGGAAGTATAGACGTATGAATAATCTGCAAGAGATGACAGGTCGTTGACAAGGGCTGTGTAACTGAATGATGATGGCAAATGCATATCGACTGAAACGGCATCCGCATTGCTGCTCACTACAGTGTTTCCGTTCACAGGATGGCAGCAATACATATCGTCCCCCACGGCAACAGGATAGATATATTCGCCGTCAGCCACATCATATTTCACTCCCTGAAGAGTCTGGAGCTTGATTTTTGAACAGGCTTCATCAATTGTCTCAAAGGAGGTCATAGAGTGATATTGTGCAGCGGAAGCCAAAGACTCATAGAAGGGAACATACCGGCTGTCGTGCTTTATGGCAGTCAACATATTAGTATTATCCTCCCAAATATAGCATACCTTGTCCTCTGTATCCGACTTATCCTCCCAGATACTGCGGGTCCGGGTGTCGGCAAAGGAAATATCAAGCCGATGCACGTCATTATGCATCAACTTTTCCCCGGCACAAGAGGAAAGCAGCAGGATACAAGGAAGGATATGTCGTATTAATTTCATTTTGAGCTGTTTATTCTGTCATATCGTTGTTTGAAAAGTCACCACCTGGAACGATGTCATTGCAATCGAAGAAGTTATCTTGCGAAATGACCTTGACAAGCTTAACATTTTTCTCCGTCAGGGAGAATAAAAAAATGTAGTTTTTTCCACTCTTCCATATATCGTTCGTTACGAAAGAAGTTGACTTATTCTCGCCATCACAAGTGAGAGATACCGACCAACTGTTTGTGTTAGCGGAATCGGGCACACAGTAATATTTTGTCTCGGAGAGCACGGCATCTTCGGTGTCCGCAGGAATGGTCACATTGGCGAAGCTGAGGCTCGCACCATTCTTTTCCGATGTTGTCAAAATTGTCGTTGCAGTTGCAGGGATAGCGCTCCAGTCATAGTTGTATGTCATCTCTGCCTTCGATGCAATGGGTGCTTCGGGAGTGAGTTTGATGTCTTCGATTGCTACATCAGTGGCTGAGTTCTTTACGAAAGCCACACATATCCTGCAATGTGTATAATGGAAATGCAGGTTTACAACTTTGCAAAATTCGGAAGAAGCTTTTTCTATCGACAGCGGCTCGCTTGCCATTGCACTTCCCTCAAGGTTGTTCTCAAGCTGGAGAGTCATTGAGTTCGTGCTTATTGATTTAACGGCTTCAATGGGTGCCCCTGCCGCAAATAGGTATCGGTCAGCATTTACGTTCCAATATGCAAGCGATTGAGAATCCGTAATATATGACCAACCCTCCGCACCAAACCTCACCTGGTAGCCATCCATCACTGTCTGCTGAGTCCCATTCATTTCATAAGTGGCATACACCTCGAAATTGTCGTACATTCCCGTCGGGAGATATGCCTTGGTGAATGAAGAATCATTGTCGGCAGATACAAAAATGGGTGAATATCCGGAGACATCATCCCCGGATATTCCATCCATTTTATTACAACCTCCAAGCAGCAGTAATATAATCGAAAATGCTATTATGGTTTGGTGGTGTTTCACTAACAAATTCGTTAATCGTTAGAGAGTAATGGTAACGGTAACGTCTTCCCAACCATCCACACTGTTAACACTGAAAAGGATAGGATTGAGAATCGGATCACCCTCGTCAGTGAATCCGACATTATGTGAAAATACAATATTATAGGTATAGCGTTTTCCTGCAAGAAGTTCAGTTACTGTATTAGGATTACTGTCTGAACCTGTCAGAGGAATATATATAACTCCATCATTACTTTCGTCACCCACAAGATAATGAGTACTGTCCTTCACTTTACAAGTCAGTTTGAGGCACACTAATTCTTTCTCTGATAGTTTACCTCCATCAAGAGATGTCTTTTTACCATCCCACATAGTTTTTCCTGTACCTTTCACATTTGTAGTTTCAGATGCAGCAGAGTTTGTTGCAAAGAGATAATGGTTTTCTGTATCTGAAATAAGGGTAACACCATCTGTCAAACTTTTGCTTATTGTAACGGATGACTCAAAAGCCTTCTTTAATGTAACATTTGTTGCTGCTACGTTATAAGATGCCTTACCATCTTTATCAAGCAATACATCACCGCTTGTGGATGTATTGATAAACTCTACTGCATTCACAGCCACTTCGACATTTGCCTCACCGACATTGCCGCCATTGACTTTAACGTTTACGGCTTTAATCTTGGAGAAAGCATGGTAGAATGACAGAGGAACACGCTCTGTGGGAGTTGTAGTAGTTTTAGCGAAAAGCACATCGTGATTGCACTGTTGGCTAGAAATGGTCATAACAGCACCTTCAGAACTGTTGTCAGACGCAAAAGTGGCATTGTCTGAAAATGGGAAATAGGCGTAGAAATCCATTGAACCGTTTGGCCAGAACTTCAAGTCACTTAAAGTTTTATACTCCCAAGTACTGCTGGTGCTATTCCACACCTGTTCAATTGCTTTACTTGTTGAGCCAAGATAAAGGCTGTTATTAAAATAACCAACCACACCGAAAGAATCATCTTTCATATTGTCAGATGTAACATCTCCTGTCACTGCACGAGTCTTATTAGAATAAGCGCTGAACGAGATGGTGTTAGCCTTGTCAACGAATCCCTCTTCATTGATTTCTTTTGTGCAACTGCATAATGCAAGCAGCGCCGCACAAGGGATTAAAAAATAGTTCGTCTTTTTCATTGTTTTGAATTTTAAATTATTTTATTTATAATGTTATTTCTTGTATTACATC
>JBJEBO010000135.1:0-3469 GCA_051870155.1 Candidatus Cryptobacteroides sp. | reverse complement strand
CTTGATTTTTATTCAACTGGCGTAAAATCGAAAGATTTTATGTAAGTTTGCAAAAAAATGAAATATGGATTGCGAAGTATTGTACAGAAACTCCAGGACCCTCACCTGGTTCTCTGCGTCCCTGCAAAGGGCCTCTCGGGTGATGAGGTGGACAAGGCTACGGAGATCCTCGGGCTTCCCGAGAACAGAAGCGGCAATGAGGATTTCGTATGGGATATAGACGTGTCCTCCTGGTGTCCATCACAGATCTATTACCGTTTCCACGATACCCAAGGGCTCACTGTCAAAAGTGGTCTTTTCTGTTATATTGTTCGCAGTAACTTTTACATTCTTGATTATGCTGTGGGATATGACAGTACCATATTCCCTATCCTGAACCTTGTAAACGATGTCGTATGTTCCGACACGGATTGGAATCTTTGCGATTTGATTCTTTTTATATATGGATGTATCTGAGTAATATGGTTTCTTGTCAGGGGAATATTCACCACTTCTGTACACTTTCAGTTGCGTCATATAGTTGTTGTCAACCATATCGATATATTTCAGTTCTATATCTCCCGTAGGTATCCTGTTCATTGCAGGCAAATCGAAATCAGCTGTCAAATCAGGATGCTCATATAGTGCCCTTCCTTCAAATACGGCCCGTCCATAGGTGTTGACAATCTTTCCTTTGTAGGCCGCCTTATATGTAGGCTTGATTCGGACTGCCATCTTCATATTGCCGAAATCGTAGTCTTTGGCGCAATACTTACCTGTTTTGAGATGCCACACCCAACTGAATGAAATGCTTTGGTTGCTTCTGAATATTAGTGGAATGGCTGCTGTGGAATATCCTCCTGTGTCATTGAAGGTTATGAAAGAGTAGTTGACCGCTTGCGTTTGTGCGTCTGTTTTGAGGCTTATTCCCTGGTCAGGAAGGTGTTGGTTGGAAGAACTGTCGTATGAATATCCGACAGATATCATTCCAAGTGCAGTATTTATCCAAGCAAGGATTCCTGAGACTCCTTCCGGTCTCGCACCTCCGAAGGTCAGTTTAGGTCCCAAAGTGAAAGTGGTCCCTTTAGAATATGTACTGCTGCCTATGGAGGTGGAAGGCTCAGGATATGTGAAAAATTCAACTTCATTGCTCCCGAGCTGCTTGCCATCCGGGGAGAGCAGTTGGAATTCCAGGTCGAATTGTGATGGGTACCATCCGTAAATCCAAACTTGATTGTAGGTGCGTTCCGCATAAGTGAGGGCATTGTGGCTGGTAATCGAGCCTTCCACACAATAATAGTCTCCTGATATGTTTTCGTCAGTTCCGAATACATATAATGGGAATACATTGAGATGCAGGTCGAAAGCTCCCGGCGCACTCACTTCAGGAGTATAGAGATAGAAAGTACCCATTCCGGTGATTGTATGTTTGTCTATAACGTGCTCAGGAATGGTGATGTCGTATGATTTGTTGATAACCAATGAAATATCTGGATCAGTCTCTGTCTCTATGATTTTCTCGACCGTCGCCTCCGCCATATCAGCCGTCATTGTTGTGCGACAGTTTCTTACTATTCCACAACTTATTTTGTCAAAAGTCTTGTGGTAAACAGCCCTGTCTGTCCTGATTTCCACTTTCATATATGTAATAGTTCGGGGCATCAGACAGATATGAATATCTTCAATTCTCCCGTTCTTTATTCTTATATTGCTCCCGTCAGATACAATATTGACGATATTGGAAGAAGACAGGGCTTTGCATTTTCCGGTAGAAATATCATAACTGAAATCTCCGACAATGGCGGCGGGTTCCTCCGCTTCAATGCTTATCGATGTTACTGTTTCGGAAGAATCGGCAATGGAAGGCAGGTTCTCAAAGCTTATGACAAGATGTCCCACAACTCTGTCCCATTCAATAGGATATGAAGCACCATTTTGAAGATTTGCAATGGAGTCTGTTTTCCCAATCATTATGTCGCTTGTAGAATCAAAAGACTTTACACCATTCCTGATAATCGGGACCTGTCTGTATGGAAGCCTGAACCTAAGGCTTGACGTGTCACTCATGTGCTTGTCTATCAGACATTCAGGTGGATATACCCCATAGAATACCCAATTCCCTTTCATTTCATTTAGAAAATCGGGCGGAATGGCAAAACTTGCTTTTGTGCTGTCAGATTTCAAGGCAGTCGGAGACAATAGAAAGACACCCCCGATATCATCCCTCTGCAAACCGGATTCATCAAGCCAAAGTCCGTCTTTGCTCGCAAACACTTTGATGCGGTCATCTTTTGTCCATAGTATGGACTTCCCGTCAGTATGTGTCTTTGTTTGCATCATATCCGGGACAGCGGACAATTGAGGCCTATCCGAACTAAGGTAAACCACATTGGAAGAATTGCCTGGCATATCATCCCCATATTCCAGTGAGCAGGATAATATGACAGGCAAAATAGTAAGTATAGATAGTATGATTCTTCGTTTCATACGTTTATCATTACTCAGAAAATGTCGGTACATCGGTTATCTCACCTGTTTTGATGGCGATATTCGGGATACTCCTGCGAGAACCGATAAGTGTGCCTCCTCCGGTCCTTACATCAAATTCAACCGTATATTTTCCCACCGGAAGCTGGAAATTGAGTTCGCTGAGTTCTTCGTAAGCGGAATTTGCTGTTGCCGCAGTATCTTTCTGGGAATCAAGTATTACTACGTTGTTGAGATAATTCGGATCCGTACATTTCAGATGGAGGATACCCCTCTGTAACCTGTCTGGCCGGACTATTGAGAATGTGGTAGTCCTGTTGTTCTCTGGAAGCAAGTGTATATTGTGTTTTTCGTGACCTTCCGCCCACCAGGATGTGTGTCGATACATATAACCATATTGAGGATCCAAAGTATATGTGAAAGTGAAATTGGCGGTTGTATCATTATCCTTTGTTCCAGCGACTCTCCAGCACCAGCTGCTATTGCATACCTGGTTGCTTCTCGCAATCAATGGAATTGCTTTATTGACATCGTCATCCTTTATGAAGTTTGTGCAGATATAATCGTAATTTACAGTTGAATTCTTGGATTTGTCACTGACAATTTGATCCTTCAACTCTCGTGACATATCCTGGGTCCAGGTAAAGTTCGCTCCCAAGGTAAGGTTACCTGATATGTGACCTCCCATACGTCCGCCTTGACCGCTTGCATTGATGTTTGTTGAGAAAGATGCTGAATAACTGGAAGAGCCTTCTGTGGTCTGTGGCGTCGGATCTTGATGGAAAGATGCCGCATAATCAGTCTTTCCGGTGATAATGTCAGCCGTCCAATGTATGTCTTCGCTGTAGAAAGCGTGAGCGTAAGTCCAGATTGCACCGTGTTTTTTCTTATATGTGCCATACAAGTCTCCATTGTGTGAAGTAATGGTGGCTGTCACAAAATAATAATCTCCGGCAGCATTGGTGTTTCGCTCATATATATAAAGGGGTGTGATGGTAAATTT
>JBJEBO010000134.1:0-3516 GCA_051870155.1 Candidatus Cryptobacteroides sp. | reverse complement strand
GATTAGGTTATTGATATTCTATAATAGATTTCTCAAAAGGAGAGTTCTTGGGACCCGAAGTCCCGGTCAAGGGACAACGGGTCAAAACAATGATTACTTCCAGTTTTTAAACGGATTTTTCATCAGCATAGAGTTGTAGTACTTGACGTCACCTGTCACCTCTTCACCGAGCCATTCCGGCTTTACAAAAGCCTCATCCTCAGCTGCGAGTTCAACCTCTGCGACAGTCAGTCCCTCGTTATCACCATAGAACTCATCCACCTCATAGGTGTGTTCTCCGGCATCAACGAGATAGCGTGTTTTGTCGATTACTCCCGGCTCACAAATTTTCAGCAATTCCTGAACTTCCTCCACCGGGATTTCCTTTTCCCACTCGAAACGGCTGGCACCGCTGGCGCTTCCGATTCCTTTGATGGTGATGAAACCTTTATCGCCCTTCACCCTCACCCTGACGGTGCGCTCCGGAACGGAACTGAGATAACCCTGTGTAATTCTTGTGGCTTTCTTTACAAATGGTTTGAAATCGCCTGCCACCAAAAATTTCCTTTCAATTTCCTGTGCCATAATTTATTCGTTTGCAAGTGGTTTGTCTGACATTCCAATCACACGCTTGATGGCCTGGAGATAGTTGATGTTCTCAACTCCCTCAAGACCGCAGTCTGCGATTGTCTTCTTGATATCCTCTATTTCGGTAGATTCAGAATTGATGGTAACTACTTTTGCACCGTTGATGAGTACGTTTCCTACTTCACAGATGGTGTCGTTGACCATATATCCGAAACGCTGCTTGTGTACTCTTACAGCCGCGAGGTCCGGATTAGCCTTAACCATTGCGATGAACTCTTCATAAGTGTAGGTATCCTTGTCAAGGGCTGGCATATCCACCATAAATGCAGGGAATACCTCATTCTCAAGCACTTCCTTTGAAATAGGAAACTCTCCCTTCATCAACGGGTTCCACTGCTCAAGGCCATCGACGGTCTGGACATAAGTCTTGATGTCCATTTTCCCGTTGCGGATTTTGGTGTTGTTTATGTCGTTCTTACGTGAAATGATGTAGATTTCATCACTTTCGCGCTCCCATACCTTCTCTGGTACGGGTACTGAAAGACGTGCCATTCTCTTGTGTGCCTCACAGAAGCACTGACCGAATGAACGGAATTCGAAGCGTGGCTTCGAAATCTCGCCGATTTTCATTTCTTCTTTTGCCATAACTGTATGTTGTTTATTGAATTACTGTTGCGTCATCTGTACCTTCTGTCTTGTTGGCTGCGCCAGGAGTAGCCTCGGCAACCTTGAATTTGCCTGTTCCGTCAGGAATCCTGCTCCAGGAACCGGCTGCTTCATCAAAGGATGTATCGCCCCATCCTGTTCCTTTCTCGCCTCTCTGAAAAGTGTCAATCTTTTTCCCGTCAGCGTCGAAAAGTTCTATGATTACTGATTTCTTTGCAGAAAATCCTGAGCTGATTCCGTCAGGAGTACTATTTTTTGCTCCAACAATGGCGAAAAATCCTTTTGCAGGAATCTTTGCATCTGCAGCTCCGGTCCAGCATTTACCCTCATCCTTGTTGATGGTGTAGCCTGCAAGGCTCACCTCTTTGCTTCCCGGATTGTAGAGCTCAATAAACTTATCTTTGTCTAGTCCGAGACCACAGAGCTCGTTAAGCACGATAGACGGCTCTTCCACCACTACAGGAGAGTCTCCGTTACCCACCAAAGTTGGATCTTCTGTTCCGTTTGTATCGTTCTTTGCTCCCACTGTCGGATTTTCAGTAAGCACAAATCTGCCTGTTCCGTCAGGAACCCTGCTCCAAGATCCGGTTACAGAATCGAGGGTTTGATCGCCCCAGCCGGTTCCTTTTTCTCCTCGCTGGAAGGTGTCAAGAACATTTCCTTCAGGATCTACCAACTCCACGATTACAGATTTCTTTGCAGAGAATCCAGAACTGAATCCGTCAGGGGTGCTGCCCTTCGCTCCAACAATGGCGAACCAGCCTCCTGCTTTGATTACTTGACCTTTGGAACCGGTCCAAGTGAGCTCCTCATCTTTTGTGAGGGTTACATTCTCAAGGTCGATATCTTTTGTGCCTGTATTGTAAATCTCGATGAATTTATCTGCTTCAGCCGTAGCTGCACCATACAATTCATTCAATTTCAATACTGAATAGTCCACCTTTTCAACTGGCTTCTCTTCAGGGATGAGCGCATTGGGATCCTGTTCGTCCTTTACGCAGGATACCATTCCGAGTGCTGCAACGGCAGCCAAGGTCAATATGATTTTTTTCATAACTATGTTCTGTTAAATATGTTCAACTTTTGGAAAGCCACCTGTGATGGGATTAGAACGCCACCTGGAAGCGGAGAGAAATCATCTGATAGTCAACTCCACCCTTTCCTGTTTCGGCAACCACCTTGGTCGGATCTTTGGTCGGGTTCCCGTTGAGGTCGTAACCTGTGTAGAGCTTGCCCTTTCCGTTTGCGAAGCGGTCGTTGTTGTTATACTGCCAGTTGAGGACTATCTTAATGTTCTTGTGAGGATAATAGTTCAAACCGACTGTGTAGGCTTCTGCACTTCCTCCCCAATATCCTACGTCAGATGCTTTGCGTGAGAAAAGTTTACCTGTGTTGAAGTCGCAATACTCATAGCGGAAAGCGATTTCGAGGTTGCCCCATTTGTGTTCGCTGGTGGTTCGGGTGTATTTTGCTCCGTCTGCATCGTAATTCTGTGAACCGCCGAAAAGAAGCCAGCTTGCCTGTGCATACCAACCCTCTGCCCACTGTGGCGCCATTGCGTTCTTTGACTGGTCGAGGTATGCTCCTCTTGCGATGTAAGCGGCCTCATAACGCAGCTGTTTCCAGTGACCTGCAAGTTCAGCAGTCCAGGCGAGTTCGTGGTCGAGACCTTTAATCACGTCAGTGTCAAGATATTTCTTACGGTTGATGTTGGTTGAGTTGCGTGTGCTGTAGCGTGCTACATTGTAACCGTCAGTGCTTGTGAGCTTAGGCTCCCTGTAGGAGAAGGCACCTCCAATGTGGAGGGAAGCATCTTTTGATTTGTGAAGAGGACGGAACACGAGCTTTCCTGTGTATGAAAGTCCTTCATTGTAACCGAAATCCTTGTTGCCGTCTTCCATCGCAGTCATTTCCTCTCCGCCTTTGAGTTCAGGACCGAATACTCCGGCTGCTGCCCAAATCCAGTTGTGCGCATATCTCACATTGATTCCGAGGTGGCGTGAAGGAGCCAATGAAGTCACCATTGCACGTTCCATAAACATAAGGTAACGTGAGGTTGTGTTTCTCTGGATTGAGAAGTTCTCCTTAAAGTTACCCGCCTTGATTTCAAGTCCCGGAACACCGGTGAAGGCGAGAATGGCATCTTTTATTTCAGGAGTACCGCTTGTCCAGTCGGTGTCGAGCTCTCCATACCAGTTCTTGCCAAGCTGTGCCTTGATGGCAAAACGTGCACGGCGGATGCTCATACCATTTCCGATATGGTTCTTTTTCTCCTTTCCGTCA
>JBJEBO010000133.1:0-3517 GCA_051870155.1 Candidatus Cryptobacteroides sp. | reverse complement strand
ATAGTATGTTGATAACTTTAGTTAGCATCTGTACATTTGCAGGCATAATAGCAAGTTCAGAATCACAAATTTTCGTTCAATGAGTAAGGAGTCTATCCTGCTTCTTTTCGGCAGTAATGTACAGAAGTATCGCAAGGCACAAAAGCTCTCGCAAGAAAAACTTGCAGAGCTTGCAGGCGTCCACCGCACATACATAGGCATGATTGAGCGTGCTGAGAAAAATATAACTCTATGCAATATGGAGAAGATTGCGAAAGCGCTTCAAGTGAAAATCCAAGACCTTTTACAATAATATGGCAACCAGTATTACTCTATCTATCAATGCCTCAGATCGAGCCTCTTATCGCAGGCAACTTATTTCAGAATTTCTTAAAGAGGAACCAGGTACTACAAACTCAGTCACAGAGTACTATTATTATGTTGATGTCCTTCAAAATGGGAATCGCATATATCTGAAACGTCCCACTGCGTTGAACAAGGGAGTTGATTTTGAAGTCAGAGTGGAGAATACACAATTTAGATATGGGGTACATGGCAATGTGATTTCTACAGGGAATCGTCCCAGCCACGATGACATTAAACAAGATTTAAGAAAAAAGAAAGCTGATAAACCATCTGAGTTTGTGCGATTAAAAGATTTATTGGATAAGACGTATGCTTGCACTCCTATACCCGACAGTGATTATTCCGGCTTTTCATTTTCATCTGGCCATTCAGTCGAAACAATTTTTAAATCATTAAAGTGGCTTTTTATTGAACAGGATATCACATATTGGAATCGGAGCGGTAGAGCAATGCTATATAACGGACTATCCTCTATTTGGGGATAGCCCAATTACTATAAATCACCTTTGCTACTTAAAAAGGCAAGTCTGGACCGTAGTAGCTTTGTTTGTCATTAAGTACTCTAACCTCATTGTCTTCAAATAACTTAGCTTGTTTTTGAAGTCGTTCAAGATATTCTATACGCTTCGTCACATCATTGAGCTCCTCCCTTCGAGCTTTACTAAGTTCAAGGAATCTCTCGCACTGATCGATGCCCAAGAAACGGCGATCAAGTAGTGTCGCTGCAATACCGGTGGTGCTCCCTCCCGTAAATGGATCAAGAATCCAAGCACCGGGCTTTGTGGAGGCCTGAATAATACGAGCCAAAACACAGAGTGGTTTCTGGGTAGGATGTTTTCCGCAGGATTTCTCCCAAGGGGCTATAGCCGGCAACCTCCAGACATCTCGCATCTGGGTGCCACCATTAATTTTCTTCATCAGTTCGTAATTGAAGTAATGAGGAACCTTCGGCTCTTTGCGTGCCCATAATATGTACTCCGCAGAATATGTAAAATACTTGCAGGAGAGATTTGGTGGCGGATTTGTCTTTTCCCAAGTAATGCAGTTCAGAATCTTGAAACCAAGTTCATTGAGGCATCTTGCCACAGAGAAAATATTGTGGTATGTACCACTAATCCAGATTGTGCCGTTGCTTTTCAATTTTTCTCGACAAGCGGCAATCCAAGATTTATCAAACTCATAATCAGCCTCATATCCATAGGACTTATCCCAGTCACCCTTGTTGACTGATACCATACGACCGCTCTGAACGCTAATGCCTCCATTTGAAAGATGATACGGTGGGTCAGCGAAAATCATATCGAACTTGAAGTCAAAAGAGTTCAGGAGTTCGATACAATCGCCATGCAGAAGGGTAAAGTCCTTATCTTCTGATTTATAATAGGCTGTAGGCATTTAAATCAGGACTTTTGAGATTATACCAGCCTCAAGTTCAGCAATGTTGTAAAGATGCTCAAGAACATCGAAAGTCTCCTTAAGATTATTCCTTGCACTAATCCAACCACAGCCATCTGTGAACCATACGAACTTAAAATAGCCAAGGTCTTTGGTCTCCATAGTAATGGTCTTGTAGCTTCGAGCAGTTTCATTCAATTTCGACCCGCTGCTGGTATAGAAATTCGTCTCGATTCCATAAATGGTGTTCTCGCCTTTCACGACAAAATCGAAACGTTTCTCAGCACTGCCATTGTTGGAAATTGAGGAAAGGTCAATATCCCATTTTGATTCTATCTCGTGGATATACATCTCTTTAAAATATGAGACTCCCTTCTTAAGACCAGCCTTTATTAAATAGCTCTCAACCAGATCTTCCATTAAATGACCTCCACGATTTTTGCGGCCATTGGAGTCCAATCCGGTCTCAACGCCCGTGACATAGTCTACAAGATTGTTGACTATGTGGTTCTCCATCAAATCAAACAGACCTGTTTTGCGCATAAACTTGACATAGTCGTCAATGGCGCAATTCATCTCGTTGAAATGGAAATCAATCTGGCCCTCTGAATCCATAGCCATTATGTCATATTCACGCTTTGCAAGGAGTATTGGGATGCATTTGAGCGTTTCTGGGTATTTGGCAAGAATATTTTTGAAATCATCTTCAATTCTCTTCGAGCCTATGAGAGAGTTCAAAATATTGAGCGGTATTCTAATGGCATCAACATTCGAGAAAACCTTCTCGAAATCCACAAAATACTTGTAATCTGCGATAGATGGTCTAAAGGCTGCAAGCCACGTATTAAAGTCTCTCATATCAATAGGCATTAGCTACGTTAGAAATCATTATTTCAGAAATGGTCCCGCGTCCATCACCCTTTGAATTAATCATTCTTGCGGCAGACACTCTCTTAATATTAAACATCCGATAAAGATGATCAAAGAAGTCATCATCGTTATCAACATTCTGTGGATCAGAGTTGCTGGCCACAAATAGTGACTTTTTTGCCGCAATCTGATCGCAAAAGTCTCGAAGTCTCGTTTGTTCCTCATCGTCAAAACCGTCCTTCGAGTAGGAAGTAAAGGCTGAGGTGTCAGTCAAAGGTCTATATGGAGGGTCGAAATAATAAATAACATTTTCTCCAGCATATCTTCCTGTCTGTGCGAAGTCCCCGCATAGGATTTCCACCCTCTGAAGCAACGCTGAGTCTGCCCTCAGCGTCTTTTCATCGCAAATTTTGGGATTTGAATAACGACCGTGGGGTACATTGAACTTGCCTTTGGAATTTACTCGGTACAGGCCATTGAAACAAGTTCTGTTAAGGAAGATAAAAAGTGAGGCTGTTTCAACGTCAGTCTTATCAGCTTCATTATAACGCTCACGTTGAGTCGTAAAAAAGTCCTTGCGAGCCTCTGCGTTAAGTGGAAGATATTGCTCTTGAAGCCGTCTCAGTTCGATAATAAGGTTCTCAACATTATTTTGAATAACGCGATATGTACAGATGAGCTCTGCATTAATATCGTTGATGACTGCTCTTGTGATGTTGGGATACTCCTGCAAAATCCAGAAAAGGACTGCTCCACCTCCGACAAAAGGTTCTACATACGTCACATTCTCCCGATGAGCCATATCCATAGGCAATGCTTTCTTGATGTCCTCAAGAAGCTGAGTCTTTCCTCCAACCCACTTGACGAATGGTTTCGCCGGATACGTGTCAACTCTCTTCATTTACTC
>JBJEBO010000132.1:0-3522 GCA_051870155.1 Candidatus Cryptobacteroides sp. | reverse complement strand
TTTCCATCAGCATCGACGGCAACTGCGCTTCCGGTACCTCCGGCAAGTTCCTTGTTCCATTTGACGGCACCTGTGTTGGTGCTGAGGGAGTAAAGAGTTGCCACAGAACCATTTGCGACAATATAAAGATTGTTGTCGGATGTCACAGCAGGGAATGCTTCGACATTTCCACAAGCGGCGAATTCCCATTTAAGTTGTCCGTCGTCCTTAATTGCATAGAATGTCGAATTCTGAGCACCTACATATATTGAACCGTCAGAACCTACAGCTGGTCCGCCACCATAAGTGGCTTTCGCAATCGGGAATGTCCATTTTATCTGACCGGTCCATGTGTCGATGGCAAAGACATCACCCTGACCATTGGAAGTGGAAATGTAAAGGGCGGATCCGTCTGGAGAGAATGCTGGACTTGATGCTTTGACGAATCCTGTATATCCTCCCATTGTAAGTGGCGTTTTGCTCCACATATAACCTACAATCTCATATTCAAATTCCGCTGATTCTGATTTCGTGTCAGAATATGTTACAGTCACTTTGACTTTCTTTGTACCTTCTGTTGCATAGCTATGGGTCACTGTCAAGCCTGTCGCTGTTGCTCCGTCACCGAATTCCCAAGAAGCAGATACGGCTTCTCCTGCCATAAAGAACATAGGATTATATTCGAATTTGACAATCTGATTCTTGATGGCCTTCGGCAGGCTTGCCAATGCCGGACTTACCACTCCTGGTATAGCGGATGCCATTTCAACCTCGCTGTCTCCGTTAGGATAATTACAGATGATTGAAAAAGTATATTCTGTGTCATTTACAAGACCATCCACCATATATTGTTCAATGGAAGTGTCAGTGAGTTTTACCTGTCCATTGCCAGGTGTCCAGGAGATAGAATAACTTTCTATCCTGTCGCTCAATGGTTTGTTCCATTTCAAAAGAACTCGCTCTGAACCGGCGTTTGCGATGAAGCCTGTAACAGGGAAACGGGATGTCTTAGGTGTACATTTGGCAGTGACTTTTCCGGAGAGTCCATCTGCATACCGCGCCTGAACAGAGAATGTATAGCCGCAGTCGTTGAGTAGATTTTCGACAGTCAATGATTTTTTGTTGCCGCTAACAACATCCTGTCCAGCCTCAACACCTGCTTGTTCGGGTGTCCAGATAATCAGGAATTCTTCCGGGTCTGGCTTGCCGGACTGTGTGGTCCAAGAAATTTCAGCCATATTGTCACCAGCCGTTGCTGTAACAGTTTCAACCTGATACAGATTGAAAGGACGCTGAAGTGTAGTCTCAGGTTGGCAGGATGACAGAATCAGAACTCCTGCCGCAATTGAATATATTAGCTTTCTCATAAACATTTTCTATTAATAATTTGGATTCTGCCAAAGCAGTTCAGTATTGTTTATGCGCTCCAATTCGGCATTAGGAATCGGGAACACAAGCTGATAGTCTTGGATGTCGTGTCCTTCGGCGGCAGCATATTCTTTTGCATAACCCATGCGGACTACATCAAACCATCTCTGGCCTTCATAAGGGAATTCCATCTGGCGCTCTTTGCATACCGCTCTTCTGAATGAATCCTGGTTAGGAATTTCCGCAATGTCAAGTGGGGCAAGTCCTGCACGTGTGTGTACCTTATTAAGTGCTTTCATTGCCTCTGATTGCTGATCACTTGAATATGATATTTCATTGAGGGCTTCCGCATACATAAGAAGTACATCTGCATATCTCAAGATAATCTGATCGTTGCCGTATGTGAGGTTTGTTGCGTCACGCTGGTCATAAAATTTATTCATCAAATATACATTGACTCCGTCAACTTTCCTATAGGTAAGCAAATCTTTCCTCTTGTCGGAAGCATCATACAAATTTTCAAGAATCTCGGTCCTTCCGGAATCATCGCTCAGGTTTGCCACAGAATACCAGGCGCCGTGACCTTCACCCTGAACGGTCTTGTTATATTTTACAGCGAAGATGATTTCTTTGTTGTCCTTGTTTGAAACATTGAAGACATCAGCTACATTGTCAAGCAACTCGTATGATCCAATCATTCCGGAAAGTATGCCAGCGGCTTTAGCAGGTTGACCGAATGTGAGATATGCCTTTGCAAGAAGAGCCTTTGCCGCTCCAATGGTCACTCTTCCTGCGTCGGCAGCTGTATATGATGCCGGAAGCATCGTATTATTCACGATGGTTTCAAGATCCCCGACTATGAACTCATACATTTCCTCCTTTGATGCTCTTCCGATTTGCAAAGCTTCGGCGACAGTAACAACTTTTCTTGTGACTGGTACACCGCCCCAAATCCTGTACATATTGAAATATGTATATGCACGGATGAACATAGCTTCTGCCTTGTATTGATTTTTCAGAGTCTCATCAAAATCTGCATCATCTATTCTGTCAAGAACCATATTACAACGATAAACGCCGTTGTTGAAATTTGCCCAGGCATCTTCAAGGATACCGTTGGAAGCATTGTCCTTGAACTGGTCTATGTCATATCTGTCCTGGGTTCCGGCTGTAGGAGCAGACAAGCGCATATCGTCACTTCTATACTCACACAGTTCGGTATAATAGTTGGCCTGTCCCTGGAGTTTGGCATAACATCCCATTACTGCGATGTTGAAATCATCCGCACTCTTGTATAGTTTATCTACAGGAACTTCATAATCAGGTGTCAATGTGAAGAACTTCTCGCAAGAAGTCAGTGAAGCAAGGACAACCAAAATCAGTATTGAATATATCTTTCTCATTGTCTTAGAATGTTAAATTAAGTCCCACCATAAATGTCCTTGCAAGCGGATAAGTACCATAGTCCTCACTAGGAGTAAGGGCACTTGAGCGGTTGCTGACCTCAGGGTTGTAGCCGGTGTAGTTCGTCCAAGTAAAAAGATTCTGCGCAGATACATATACACGGATCTTTTCAATCTTTGCGGCTTCTGTGATTCTTGAAGGAATTGTATAACCAAGGGCAAGATTTTGGAGACGAAGGTAGGAGCCGTCCTCAAGATGCCAAGTGGAAGTTCTTCCATTGTTTCCTTTCTGCTTCCTATTTGCCCTGTTGGTCAAGCCGTCACCAGGATTCTCAGGACTAACCCAACGATTTCGTGCTGCAATCGTACCATTGACATTTCCTTCCATATTGTCGAGGTACCTCCTATTCAAATTCAGGATTTCATTTCCATATACTCCCTGGAAGGCAATTTCAAAGTCTAGGCCTTTGTAGTTGAAGCTGCCGCCGAAACCGTATGTGAAATCAGGCATATAATTGCCGACAACTGACCTGTCCTTATCAAGGTCGATTTCTCCGTCACCGTCGATATCAACAAATCTGAAGTCACCAGGTTGAGTATTGGCAAAATGAGGATATGCATTCAGTTCTTCCTCGTTTTTGAATACTCCGTCAACTGTCATCAGATAGTAAGAACCGATAGGATAACCTACCTGAGTGATATAATATGCGTGAGCAACGCTGCCTGAAGTTATGATAGGTGTGTCGTTGGCTCCAAGAGCTTTCACCTCATT
>JBJEBO010000131.1:0-3523 GCA_051870155.1 Candidatus Cryptobacteroides sp. | reverse complement strand
GACCACCGCATCAACTACACGATGTACAACCTTCCTGTATTTATGGATGGCGACATTCAGGAAGTGCTTGACCAGCTTCAGGTTGCAGAGAATGCCGAGCGCCTCAAGGCTGCTGAATAAATGAATTGACCTTTTCGAAATTTGAATAGTGAATATGTTAGCAATTGGAGACAAAATGCCGGACTTTGAGGTCGTGGACCAGGATGGCAACAAGGTTGCATCAGCAGACCTCATAGGTAAAAAGACCATTGTTTATTTCTATCCGAAGGACAACACTCCGGGATGTACAGCAGAAGCTTGCAACCTTAGGGACAATTATGCCGCTCTGACCGCACAGGGCTATAATGTGGTAGGAGTCAGCAAGGACAGCGCCGCATCGCACAAGAAATTTATCAGCAAATTCGAATTGCCTTTCACCCTTCTTTCCGATCCTTCAACACAAATGCTTCAGGATTTCGGAGCCTGGGGAGAGAAAAAGATGTGTGGCAAAGTGTCTGTAGGAACTTTGCGCCGCACCTTCATTTTTGATGAACAAGGTATCCTCACCCGCATTATTGAGAAAGTCGATACAAAGAACCACGCTTCCCAGATTCTCGACTGATTTCTGATTCGTGGCTTTGTAATTATTTCAGTTTCAGGATTTCCTCCTCGGGCAGTTTGGTGACATTCCTTCGTGAAATTCATCGGGAACGGGTACCCTTGCCCTAGGGTCTTCAGAGGCACATTTTTCGGAAATTCGGTTCCCGATGCAATCAATTTGACCTCACCGGGAACGGCTATCCCTATTCTACACACCTGAGAGGGCTTTGCAGGGTGCAGATGAATTTCACGAGGGGTGTACTTGGCACCGCGAGGTTGACTCAAAAGTCTGTCATATCGAGCGAAGCACGAAGTGCCATTTTGTCCACAAAAAGGGGGGTGCTTCGTGGAAATGCAGATTTTGCATTTAATTGTTCTAATTTAGAATTTGTTTTTGTACTTTTGCAAATTGTGGGTAAAATATGCAAAAGTTAGTTATTAGTATAGAAAAGGTGCTTCTTATGCTTGCGCTTATTGTATGTTGTACAATGGCGTGGGCTGGTACGCCCGAGACGGAAACTGGAATACCTGAGTCGGAAGCCGGCGTTTCTGTATCAGGGGGGGGTATCACTATAATCCTGAAAACTGCATAGACATTACTCTGAGGAATCATTTCAGCCTCAATCCGTTTGATAACCAGCATCGTATAAGCGCGATTGAGGGGAGTTACAATCAGCATCGTATAAGCGCTATTGAGGGAAGCGACAGCAGCGCAGTCTATTCGGAAACCTTCCATCTCTACTATAAGGTCAACAGCAATGACATCGATCCGAATTATCTTGACAATGCCGCGCTCATCGAAAGGATAATCGAACATTTCCGTAATTCGCCCCGAATCGACAGTGTAATTGTATATTCATACGCATCTCCGGAGGGCTCGTTCAGCCGCAATAAATATCTGTCCCAAAAACGTGCGGAGGCAGCAAAGAGTTTCATCCTCCGTAATCTGCCGGACACTTCCGCCCTCAGTAAGGACAACATCATAATGCGTCCAGTACCGGAAAACTGGGAAGGACTTCGTGACATCATAGATTATTCCTACACCCGTCCCGACCGTCAGACCGTCCTCGACATCCTCGACGACACCTCAATCAATGACGAGACAAGGAAGGCGCGTCTGAAAAAACTCGACTCGGGACGCACCTGGAAATACATCCTCAAAGAATGTATGCCTCATCTGCGTTATGCCACCTGGGTATGCGTATGGGTTCCACTCCCTCCTGAAAGGGAAGAAATCGAACCACTGGCTCTCACAACCATTCCTGAAGACAGACTGGTCCAAAATTTTACTGCCCCTGAGCCTCAAATACGCTGCACCACGCGCGAGCAGTGGCGCACAATCCTCGCCCTCAAGACCAATATGCTCTATGATGCTGCCACGATGTTGAATTTCTCAATCGAGGCACCGATCAACGAACATTTTTCAGTACAATACCAGCACTATTGCCCTTGGTGGAACAATGGCGCCAAATCCGCTATGCAATTCCTCTATATGGGAGGTGAAGGACGCTGGTGGTTCATCCCAAAGACCAGGGACTGGTATCATCTTGACGTGCTCAGCGGCAAGCGCAAGCAGAGGGACGCCCTGATGGGGCATTATGTGGGACTTTACGGAGCCGGAGGCAAATTCGATGTCCAGTATCGGGACAAACTCGGTATGTACCAATGCTATTTCTGGAGCGTCGGCGCAAGTTACGGATTCTCGATGCCGATAAGCCGTTATCTTAATCTTGAATTTTCGCTCAGCGTGGGCTATGCCAATGTCGATTATCAGGGCTATCATCCAGCACAGGACTGGTCCGTCCTCTTCCGCGACAAAGCCAAGACGGGTACTCTTCACTACTTCGGTCCTACAAAGGCTGAAGTGAGTCTTGTTATCCCATTCCGTGTGAGAACCAAGAAAACTGAAGGAGGGACAGGACGATGATGAGGAGGAATGCAATAGGGTTTAAGAGGATAGTTGCGGCAGCGATGTTGGCGGCGGTAGCACTTGTGGCGGTATCCTGCAATTTCAGACCGATGGAGGATACCGATTTCAACACCCGCATCGAGGTGGATGTCAACATCCAGATGGTTGCCAACGTCACCTGCGACATCTATAACGAACTGATACCTGTGCCGGAGATTGAAAGCGAGGTGTTCCGTGTCCTTTTCTTTGACACCAAAGAGGACAAACTCCTTTCAGATTCATTCATCTACGACACCCATATAGATCCGGAGACAGGGCAAATGAGCGTACGGGGTGACATCAACATTCTGCCTGGAGACTACCGGATGCTGATCTATACTTTCGGAACGGAGTCCACCCTTATAGACAACTACGATTCCTGGGACAGGTCCACGGCATATACATCGCCTTTGACCGATTCGGAGCTTAAGACCTTGTCGCTCAAGGCACCGTCGGACCAGTTGATCCGCCACCAGCCGGACCATCTCCTTGTGGCAAGCAGTGAATTGGAAAGCATCCCATACCATTCCGGGGTCTATACCATTACAACAGAGGCGACTTCGATTGTGGAGTCCTATTATCTTCAGGTTCGCGTTGAGGGTGTGCAATGGATATCGTCGGCAAGGGCAATATTGACGTCAATGTCTCCTTCCGCTACCTTGAAGGACAAGGCGAAAGACTATCGAACGCCGACCTCGATTTATATAGATTTGAAAAAGAGTGAGGACAAGGGCGATAATGTGGTCTGCAACGTGTTCAATACCTTCGGAAGAATCCCGGAGAGTGAGAATGAATTGACTGTGACCTTCGACCTGCTCACCATCGACGGGAAGAAGATAGAGAGGGAATATGAAATATCGGATTTGTTCCTCTCGGAGGAATGCATAAAACACCATTGGCTGTTGATAGATGATACAATCGTGGTGCCTGAACCGGAGACTCCGCCGGCAACGGGAGGAGGGTTTGACCCGGAGGTGTCCGATTGGGAGAATGAGG
>JBJEBO010000130.1:0-3534 GCA_051870155.1 Candidatus Cryptobacteroides sp. | reverse complement strand
TGTTTCCGCGCCAAATAAAGGAGACGGGTACTTGCTTCTCGACCTTCTCGAAAGTCTGAATAAAGCCCTTCAAATGCACCATCAGAAGTGGTACGCGCCACTAATCAGGAAGTCCGTCCGCAGGATATACTATGACAACGCAAGTGAGGTCTATTCCGTTACCTATGGGACTACATTCATCTCCTCCATTGATAGCGGTGAACGCAGACAGAGCGCGAGGGGTGTTAAGGTCTCGGTCAATCCGGTTACTGAGGGCATTGAATTTATGGCCATAGAAGACAATTTCGAAGTGGAACACAGTAAGGAGAAATGATTATGATAATTACGCTTGAGATATCCAAAGGACTGCTACAGGCAGTGAAAGAAATCCTTATAGCCTCTACCACGGACAAAGTGCTGACAGAGAGAATTGAGATTGCCTATGACAGGCTTGCAGCCCGGCAAATTGCCACGCCTGATCTTGATGTTTGCGGTGGAAGTCAGGCCGTAGAATTGAATATGGCATTGGCGAAAGCGGTACTGATGCAGGAATTGATTGATATGAAGGACGAGGAAAGGGCAAGAGGGTGAATCCTGTGGAACGGGTATGAGAGGGGCGCGGTCTATTGGCCGCGCCCCTCTCATTTAATGATCCTGTCCAACTGCTTCTCCAGTTCTTTCAAAACCCGCCTGTCAAGGTTGTCGGTCTGCCCCATAAACTGGCGTTTCGGCATTATGAATCCTGAACCCCGACCGGCCCTCAAGCCTTCGTTGTGTACTGCACCGTATGGCTCTTTGCTTGTAAATGCTGACGGAGCGGTCCATACTGTTGCAGATCCGCCTCCCGCCTGCTTGACTTCAATAGAACGTCCAAGGTCGCCGGTATCTCCAGTAAGAATGGGCCTTGTAGTTCTTGCCGGGTGATGCTTGGCCGCATAAATATTTGCCGGATGCCCGGGTGTTCTGCGCTGCACCTCCGGCCATTTCTTGCCGTCGAAGCTCTCCGTCTGAAAGTTGTGCTTGAATTCGGACACGGCCACTTTTCCGGCAACCAGGGGACCGAATCTGTCCACAAATTCTGGAGCTTTGCGGCGCATTTCATCTATCCGCTGCTTGAAATCTTCCGGCTTCATCGCTTGTAATTCAAAAATTATGTATATCTTTGCGTTGGATGCTTGGCGACCCTTTGGGTGGACAGGTTGCATTCAGGGAAAGTTTCGGCTTTCCTTTTTTATTGCCCGAATATCAGATTATCACGCTTATCATATATAAATATACCTTTCAGCAAACGGTGACGTTTAAGATAACTTTCTGACTGTCGTTGTATAACCGCCAAATCCCTAATGTCGCCTTTAATTTTGATAATAGCATAATCTGCCTGTTGATAGGCATCATCAAGCCGTTTTTCGAGATTGCCGCCATTTCCCTGCATGCACTTGAAGTCCACGAGCCACTTTTCGCCGCTGACCCACTCAATGATGGCATCAGCATTTTCGCTCGCTCCTCTTGGATACAGGCCCTCAGGATAGAACCCTCTCCGGAGAGATTCGTTTTCCTTTGTGACATTCGGCAGCAGGGTTACAGACTTAATACCGGAGTTCTGACCGCAGAACACGCTTACAACCTCCATATTACCGGCAATTTCCCCGGCCTCGTGCAGCAAATGAGCCCTGACGGTCACGCCCTCAATGGAAGGTTTGGTGTAATACCCCTTTTCTCCTGCTTCCAATATTGCGGCCCCTGCCTTTTCGTGGTCGCTGGCCGTGAAATAGACAGACTTGTTGGTAAAGGCCTCCCCGGTTTCGCCGGGATTCCCCTCAAGACTTGCAGGCGGGTTTGAAGTTTCCACATCGCCGCCATCGGGATTGTCGGAGGTCTCCTCCCAGTCGCACTTGCAGTTCCACAGGTTGCCTGGCTGGTTGGTTTTCCAGAAGGCGTCAGTCTTCGCCCACACGTGATTGTAGTATGGAATGTGCTGCTCCCTCGGTGTAGCGCTTCGGCTTGGCAGCCAGCGGAGGTTTGGGAATAAGTCAGCGGCTGGTCCTTCCGTGTAGTCTATCCATTGCTTCGCCGTCCGGCTTCGCGACACTGCGGTATTATATTCGGCACTCTGATAGCGGTTGAACGCCTTGAGCACTGCGATGGCGCGGCACACCCCTTGTTCCTTTGTCCCCTTCGAGGTTAACGCACGCTTCACCTGTGCGGTCGCGTGATAGGCCTTATAAGCCGCAAAACGGCCCACATTGCGCTCCAAACGGTTCAGAATGTCGTAATGCCTGTCGCCATACTTAATGTCACCGAAAACGCCACGAACACCCTTGATGAGGTTGTCTGTGTATGACTTCAGCAATGTCGGGTTGATTTCCGTACCGTAATCGTTGGAAACCTCCTCAATTACCTTTTCGAAGATGTCTTTTCCGGCAAGGGCATAGCCCTGTACTCCCGCCGTCCAGAATTCTTTCAAACACTCTTTCAATTCTGTTTCATCGTCATTAAAATAGAGTTTGTCGAGGATGGACTTGAGGGCTGGACGGTCAGCCCTTAAAGGAAAAAATCTTCAACCGTCCCCTGTTCCTCTCCGCTATTCTTTTCCCCGTCTTTCTTGCCCTGCTTTGGAACAGGCCGCCCCGGTTCTGTGCCTCCCTGCTGTTTTGCCCCAACCACTTCAATGCCGAAGGTGTCGCGAATCCATTCTGTGTCAAATTCGTAGTATTGCGAACCCTCAAACACCATCTTCCACAGCTTTTCAATATCCACCTCCTTGGCTATCTCCAGACGGAGTCCGTCAGGCAGGAATCCGATTGATGCGAGTGCTGGAAGGATAACCTTGTTGAAACAGAACTCAATATAACGGTTGTCCGCCTTGACCACCGAGTCGAGGAGTTTGGAGCTGCTTTCCTCCTTGGACCTGTTGCCGTTGACAGTGTCCTGACCGAGAACGGCGGCAAGAATCAGCAGTGATATCTGCTGGTCACAGGTACTGATGAGGTTCTTGTAGACATCGCCGTTTGTATTTGATGACTGCGCGAATTCAAAGTCCTCCTCCGTGTCTATGATGAAGTAAGCGGCCGAACCGATCTCTTTCATCATCGTCTCCGCCCTGTCCATCATTTCCTTGTCGGTAGTGTTTGTCTTCAGCACGCGGGGAGGGATACCGAAAATCTCGCACAGCTCACTCCAGCAGGACAACGCGAACTTCTTCATAAGCACATACGGAACGGCCTTGTTGAGAATGCCAAGGTCATCGTGCCTTGGATAAAATTCGACGATCCACTTGCCGAAATCAGGCTCATTCCGGTAATCAATAAACGAGGAGGCATATATGTCGGGATAGAACCTTCCTGTTTTGGGAGATATATTCTTACGCGGGACAAGATTCGCTTCTATCCCCGTCCTTCCGAAGGAGAACTCCACGACGGAGTCACCATAGAACTTGCTTTCGACAATGAGTTCAGAAAGGCTGTCGAACAGGCCGCTGTCGCGCAATTTCTTTGTAGCCTCCTCATCATCCTTATCATTCCGTTTGAGCGAGAAATCTATTCCTTGGCTCTTGTC
>JBJEBO010000129.1:0-3534 GCA_051870155.1 Candidatus Cryptobacteroides sp. | reverse complement strand
TATCGATGCTAAAGCATCTCCAAACAAGGTGTTTCGCACTTGCGAAACTTAAGTTCCTAAAATACGGCGACGGCGTATAATGAGTCAAGGCCGGGGCTGGAAAGCACATCGACGGCATCATTGAGGCGTTCCCTAAGCAGGGATGGGTTGGGAGCGTAAATGACTGACATACGGTGCAATCCGTCTTCGCTTGGATGGGCAGGCGCAAAATGGAGGTCGTAATATCGACGGGCGAGAAGGCCCATCGTTATGCGCACATTGATTTCAACGCAGGGATTCAGAAGAAATGAATCACCTGACCGGTATATGAACATATCCACACCGAGATAACCCTGATATTGTCCGCAGAATCTCTTTTTCAAAAATGCCTCAATGGCATCCTTGCTTTCATCTAACTGCTTCAGGGAAATATAGCCTGAAATGACATCTCGTATATGCTCATCTGATGCGAGGATGTTGCTGTGATAGGTCCCGTTACTGGTCTCGAAGAGTGAATAGCCTTCGAAACTCACGGATTGACTTGCCGGAGTAGAGGTCCTGCCGATTTTGAACAGAAGTGCGAAGTCCAGTACCACATCTTTCCGGCTCTCGCCGATAATGCTGCCTTGCTTTGCAAGGATGTTCCGGCACCATCCCTCGTCACTGACCGACATTGCGCCATCTGAAATCCATCTGATTCCTTTGCCGCTTCCTGACCACGGTGCTTTCAGGACTGCACGTCCCTGTTTTGCTACAAAGGTCCTGACCTGATCAAGATCTTTCATCTCCATCGGAATGGCAGGTGCCTTAATGGATGAATAATCGTTCAGAAAGGTGTTGCATTCAACAGCTAAACGTCTATGTGAGAGTTCCCTGACCTTGTTCAAATATGAATCAGATGGCATCAGGGATATATCCACTCCTTCTTTCAATAGCCTGTTCTTCAATGCTTTGTTCCATCCCCATACTGTGATGCCAACCCCTTCTTCCTCCAAAAACCTCATAATCCCGGAGCAATCCCTGCCGAAGCACAAAGATGATTCTGGAGGCGAAAAATACGCATCCCCATTTGCCAAACATATATCGTGCTCCGGATTAAAAATGTACATAGAAACCTATTGATTAGGAAAAGTTGCGACCTCCTTATCTGTAAATTTCAAGGAAACCTTTGTTGAGGTAATCTATCAGGTCTTTGCTGCTGTATGCTTCGGCCGTGAACATTTCAGTCAGGCAATCTCCGGCAAAACCGTGAACCCAGACCCCCAATGCAGCGGCATCAAAAGCTTCATATCCCCTTGCAATCAGCCCACCTATCAACCCTGTGAGCACATCTCCGCTGCCACCTTTCGCCATACCAGCATTTCCGGTGGTGTTTATAGCCTTTATAATAACTTCTTTTTCAGGTATATATGAATAAATAACTGTTCGATGGGCTTTAGCTACGACGGTGCATCCTGTAATTTTGCATAATTCAGTCGCCGCGGCATCCCTTTCTTTCCCATCGCAGAGGCATTCCCGACTTTCGAAGCAAGATGGAATAAGTCGGCGGAGTTCACCGGGATGAGGCGTCATTACGGAACCTTCGGGAATCAGTCCAAGCATTTCCCGGTGTTCGGATATGATGTTGAGTGCAGGCTGACCAAACCGCATCCGGATTTAAGTGCCGCTCCTATTGTAAGCAGTGCCGCTCCAGGCATAGATTGACACCCTCCCACAACGAGAAGATGCCCGAAATTGCCTTTGTGTGATTCTTCTTCCCGTACTTTGGCGATTCCTTTCAGATATTCTTTGTCTATAGTGATCATTGATGCTGATTAATTTTTCTTCAAAAATACCTCTAATCCTTATTTTTTCAAAAAATCTTCGACACTCATAATTCGCTTTTTCATTTAATATTCTTATCTTTGAAAAGTTTGCTTTTCGGAAAATAAGAATCTAATGGAATTTGACTATGAATAGCGGGAAAATAATTGGCGGGATTATCCGTAAAACATTGGTGGTTTGCACATTGATTTTGTTGGCTGCATTCGCGTCAAATGCGCGGCAATTGGAGAAACATTCAATGAAGCACGATGGATTGACGAGGGAATATTGGCTTTATGTACCTGACAGCCTTGCTCCAGGCAAGCCTTTGGTAATAATGCTTCACGGCTATGGCGGAAAAGCTGAGAACTATCGTCCTGAAATGGTGGAAGTTGCCCATAAGAACGGTTTCGTGCTATGTGTTCCCCAAGGATATAAGGCCCCGAAAGGCAAACCAGGTTGGAATGTGCGATATCCGGCACAAGAAGGAATGACTACGGATGATGTGGATTTCGTATGTGCTCTGAAGAAGCGAATTGTTAAGGATTGTGGGTTGGATGCACGCAATTGTTTCCTTTGCGGTATGAGCAACGGAGGGGATATGTGTTATCTGACTGCCCTGCGAAGACCTGATGCTTTCGCTGCTTATGGTTCCGTTGCCGGACTAACTATGGAGTGGTGCTATCGCCAGTATTCGATGACAAAGGCTGTTCCGTTCCTCGAGGTTCACGGAACGGCGGACAGGACATCCAGATGGGAAGGCGATCCGTACAATGATGGCGGATGGGGAGAATATATATCTGTGCCCATTGCCGTGAGCAATGTCGTTACAGCCTGCAAATGCACCCATTGCGAGAGTATGGAACTTCCTGTCATTCGCAACAAGGTGGTGCTTCACCGTTATCTCGGTGGTTGCCAAGCGTGGAAAGGTGGTCCTGCTGTGGAAGTCCGGCTCTACGAGGTGCAAGGAGGCAAGCATAGTTGGGCTCTGGATGATTTCGACACCTGTGTCGCAATCTGGGATTTCTTCAAAATTTACATCCGATAATTTAGAAAATGTGGATGGTTTCCTGATCTTGTTCTTCAGTGGCGTACTCTATGCCACGGTTGATGTAGTGGAGTAGGGGAGTTGTGGTCTGGAAAAGTTCCACGGTGCGCTCCAACAGGTTGGGGGCTGTCATAAAGGAATCAGGAGCGCTATAGCACACGCAATATTTTTTCAACCTCAGATAGTCCGCATCGGGGCAGTCTGACGGGAAACCTGCCGGAATTTTTTTAAGGCAGCCCTCGAAATCCATTTCAAAACGCGGGTCGCATTTCCTCACAAGATCGCCGAATTCTCCGCCTCCCATCGATATGTCCTCACGAAGCACCCGAAGCGCCTTCGGATCTATGATATAATCCCCTGTAGCCAGCAGATTGGCTCCTTCGAAATTTCCCTGCCCTTCGACTCCGATTTGGAAATAATATCCGCTGTATGGCGACTTCTTGCCTCCTTTGCAGATAAATGCCCCGAAATGAGTCTTGTATGGCTGTTTGTACTTCGAGAAACGCACATCCCGATAAATCCTGTAGGTCATATCTTTCAACTGCTGCCGTCCGATTTGCGGATCAATTTCTCCGAGCCTTTTTGCCAACTCAACGGCAAAGGTGTTGAAGGTGTTGTTCGCTTCGACATACCTGTTTTTATTGGCATTGAACCAATCCCTGTCATTGTGAACACTCAGGTCATAAAGAAAATCCAAAACGCTC
>JBJEBO010000128.1:0-3540 GCA_051870155.1 Candidatus Cryptobacteroides sp. | reverse complement strand
AATGAGGAATTTGGAAATAATGGCGCCGGCAGGCAATTTCGAATGCCTGCACGCGGCTATACAGGGCGGCGCTGATTCAGTATATTTCGGTGTAGAGAAGCTGAATATGCGTTCACATTCAGCCAATAACTTCAAAATGAGCGATTTGGACGAAATTGTCAGAATCTGTTCAGAGGCAGGGGTAAAGACATATCTCACACTGAATATCATACTTTACGACACTGACCTTGAAGATATGCGGAAGACCCTTGATGCTGCTTCAAAGGCTGGGGTAACAGCGGTGATAGCTTCCGATATGGCAGCTATCGCTTATGCAAGGAGCATCGGGATGGAGGTTCATATTTCCACCCAGCTGAGTATTTCAAATGTGGAGTCGCTTCGTTTCTATGCACAATTTGCCGATGTGATTGTGCTTGCCAGAGAGCTCAATCTCAAGCAGGTCAAGGAGATAAAAGATGCAATAGACAGAGAGGGCATCTGTGGTCCGTCGGGCCGTCCTGTGGAAATCGAGATGTTTGCCCACGGAGCCTTATGTATGGCGATTTCAGGCAAATGCTATTTGAGTCTTCACGAATACGGAGCCTCTGCAAACAGAGGGTCGTGCTACCAGATCTGCCGCAGGGGATATGAGGTGAAGGATCTTGAGACAGGCAATATGCTTGAGGTGGATAACAAATATATAATGTCACCTAAAGACCTGTGTACCATCGAATTTATGGACAAGGTCACCGAGGCGGGAGTCAGTGTGTTCAAGATAGAGGGGCGCGCAAGGTCTGCGGAATATGTCAAGACAGTGGCAGCCTGCTACAGGAGGGCGGCGGATGCCGTGTGCAACGGCAGTTTCACCCCTGAATTGGCGGCAGGACTGAAAGAGGAATTGTCCAAAGTGTTCAACAGAGGTTTCTGGGACGGATATTATATGGGTGCCAGACTTGGCGAATGGAGTGAAGTCTATGGCAGCAAGGCAACCAGGAAGAAAGTCTATTGCGGAAAGGTCACCAATTGGTTCGGCAAACTCGGTGTTGCGGAAATCCTTGTGGAGTCCGCTTCGCTCAAGGTTGGGGACACCATCCTGATAATCGGTCCGACTTCAGGTGTGGTGGAATATACCGTTCCTGAAATCAGAGTCGAACTCAAACCTGTTCAGGAAGCCGTCAAAGGCACATATTGTTCTATTCCGATTGACTGGAGCAAAGCCGTTCCCGGTGCTCGTGAAGAAGCCCTTGGTCTCTGCGGTGACGGTTGCGATAGCAACGCCTGCCGCGCCATAGAAGAAACCCGCCTCCGCCGCTCCGACAAAGTCTTCCTCTGGGAATAATCTGCACGATATTATATTTAGGAAAATATGAAAGACGATAATTGGAAAGAATCCGACATAAATGTTGATAGCCTGTGGATTATTGGAGAACGAGATAAAAGTGGAAAACACTCCAACCTTTATCATGGCAACTTCATTCCTCAAATTCCGAATCAATTAATAAGACGATATTCAAATCCTGGAGATACAGTTTTAGAATTATTTTCTGGGAGCGGAACAACCCTGTTTGAATGTGAAACTTTAGGTAGAAACTATATTGGGTTTGACATCAACAATAAAATTATTGAATATGTAGAAGAAAAAATGAAGGGCTGCGATTCCATCAAATATAGAATATGCAATTGCGATGTCACAGACACAGAGCTTTTCAAAGAAGCCATCGCTAAAGCATTTGACCAGCAATCGATTACTGACGTTGATTTTATGATTGCGCACCCTCCATATTTGGATATTGTAAAATTCACTCAGGACAAAAGAGACCTGTCCAATATTTCGGATATTCCATTATTTCTGGATAAATTCGTGACTGCAATAAAAAACGGGGTATCAACGTTAAAAACAGGAAAATACTTTGCCGTTGTTGGAGGAGATATTTATAAACAAAGCGAAGTAATACCTCTTGCTTTTTATATGATGAATGCAATCAAACAAGCTATAAACGTTAAATTAAAAGGTATTATTGTCAAGAATATTGAAGGTAATAGAGGGAAATTAGGATCACAGGACATTTGGAAATATAGAGCTCTCCAAAGCGACTATTTTTTATTCAAGCACGAGTATATCTTTGTATTTAAAAAATTAGATTGATATGACAAAAAATGAACTATTCTTGGAACTGGCTCGTCCTGATGAATCCGGGTATAGTCGATGGGTTTCTAAAACAGAATTTGTTGATAAATATGCTCCTCTATATTTTGAGAATGGAGCAAGTTGGTGCAGAGCAAGTAGCACATTAGCAAAGAAATATATCATCGAGTTTAACAAAGGTATCACTCCTGGACCAAAGATTGATGCAATTCGTCTCAATGGGCTGAAGGAGGACAAGACTTTCAATCAAGCCATCCGAGCAGACATAAAGAAACACTATAAAGGACAGCGTTGCGTAATGCTCGGTATTCAAGGTTTTTCTGAAAACACGAAAATCGAGATTGACCATAAAGACGGAAGAAAGACTGATTGGAGAGTGTCAAATCCGGAAACTCAAAAATTGGAAGATTTTCAACCTCTCTGCAAAGCTGCCAATGATGTCAAACGACAGATTTGTAAAAATTGCAAAAAAACTAACATCAGATGGGATGCCACAAACATCAAAGGCAACCCATATCCATTTTATGCAGGTGACTCTAAATACGATGAGGATTTAGGGTGTGTTGGATGTTATCAATATGACCCTGTTGAATACAGGATTAACTGTGCAAAACGAATTGTCAAGGAAGCATCCGAACACACTTCCGAATATATCCTCAAGAAATTATATCCAGACGACCTGATATAATTTTTCTTGGAACAATAGAATCTTGAATATGAACTATATCGGCTCAAAATATACCCTTTTGCCATTCTTGACTCAAACCATAAAAGATGTGGTTGGAGATGACCTGTCACAAATAGTATTCTGTGACCTATTTGCTGGGACAGGAATCGTAGGAAGGACTTTTAAACCAGATGTGAAAAAGGTAATTGCCAATGATATAGAATATTATAGTTATGTATTGAATCGCAATTATATAGGTAACCACAAAGCCATAGAAGGAAAAGAATTATTTATCGATGCGTTAAATAATCTGACCGATAAACATAAAGGTTTTATTTATAACAACTACTGCTACGGAAGTGGCAGTGGGAGACAGTATTTTTCAGACGAAAATGGAATCCTCATCGATACAGTCCGCACCCAAATAGAAACTTGGTATAATGCAGGAGAAATCTCTGAAGACTTGTATTTCTTTCTTCTTTGTAGTTTGTTGGAAAGTGCCGACAAATTAGCGAATACAGCCTCAGTCTATGGGGCATTTCTAAAACATCTGAAAAAAACGGCCCAAAAAAATCTTATTATTGAACCCGCAAACTATGTGGTAAATGATAATAATCACGAGGTATTTTGTGAAGATGCAAATTGTTTGATTAACAGGATTTATGGTGACATCCTATATTTAGACCCTCCATATAATGCGAGGCAATATGGAGCTAACTATCATTTACTCAATACGATAGCAGAATAT
>JBJEBO010000127.1:0-3546 GCA_051870155.1 Candidatus Cryptobacteroides sp. | reverse complement strand
GTTTTGTGCGGTGGGAAAAAAGTTTCGCAAACTGCACAACCCTCGAATATCCAATTAATTATCATTTGCGAAACTTGAGTAATGAATATTTATCAATGGATTATATGAGAACAAAATTTACGGCAATGACGGCAGCTGCCCTGTTTGTCATCACTTGTGTTGGGGCTTCTGCCCAGTCAAAAAGTTTCAAACTCGGACAGTGGGTTGAAATTCAGAACTCCATCCTCAAGGAACTGAACAGGTCTTATGTGGACTCGCTTCCGCTTGACAGGATGATGACTGCCGGAATAGATGCGATGCTGGAAAACCTTGATCCATATACGGTTTATGTACCTGAAGAGGAAAATGAGGATTTCGAGATGATGCTTTCCAAGACCTACGGGGGCATAGGTGCCATCATTCATAAGAAGAAGGGGGAGAATGTGGTTATCAATGAGCCTTATTTCGGTTCTCCGGCATATAAGAACGGTCTGGTCTGCGGAGATGAGATTATCGCCATCGACGGTCAGAGCGTCAAGGATCTCGAATCGAAGGAGAGCAGTGAAAGAATGAAGGGAAAGCCGGGCACCACTGTCACTTTTACAGTGAAGAAAGTCCGCACGGGAGAAATCGTGGAAATTCCTATTGTTCGTGAGAGGATCCATCTTCCGGATGTGGAGTATGCCGGAATGTTGGATGACACAACAGGATATATTCTCCAGACAGGATTTACAGACAAGGTTTCTGCGGATATCAAGGCCAAGTTCCTGGAACTCAAGGAAAAAGGTATGAAAAAATTTGTCCTTGACCTCAGGGGCAACGGAGGCGGACTGATGAGCGAGGCGATTAATATAGTGTCTTTGTTCGTGCCTAAAGGGTCGGTAGTAGTGACAGCCAAAGGTCTCAACTCAGATAGTGTGAAGGAATATAGGACCACCACGGAACCGATTGACACAGAGATTCCTATCGTTGTGCTGATAGACAGCGGTTCCGCATCTTCATCTGAAATCGTGACGGGTGCCCTCCAGGACCTTGACAGGGCTACCGTTATGGGCAACAGGAGTTATGGCAAAGGTCTGGTTCAGTCAATCAGGCCAATCATCTACAACGGACAGTTGAAAGTGACAACGGCGAAATATTACACCCCGAGCGGAAGATGTGTTCAGGCAATCGATTATTCACACCGTAACGAGGACGGAAGCGTGGGACACATCCCTGATTCTCTCACCCACGAGTTCAAGACCATCGGCGGCAGGACGGTTAGAGATGGCGGTGGAATCACCCCGGATATCGAGGTTCCGGCCAAATCATATAGCAGGCTTGTCTATTCGCTTGTTCTTAGCGGAATTATTGACAATTACACTCTTGAATACGTGCGCAAGCACGACAGCATAGCCCCGGTGGATGAGTTCAGGCTTTCCGATGCTGATTTTGAGGATTTTATAGCATTCGCCAAGACTCAGGAATTCGATTACAGAAGCAGCGCCAAGACTTTGTTCGATCAGATGAAGAAGGAGTTGGAGAAGGACGGTCTTTCAGATTCTATGTCCGAGGAGCTTTCCGCTTTGGAAAAGGCAATAGATATGGATAAGGAACGTTTCATCCGCCTCAAGAAGGATGAAATCATCCCTTTCATTGAGGAGGAAATAGCTGTCAGATATTGGTATCAGGAAGCCGGCGTCAAAGTTCGGCTCAGGTATGATACGCAGCTTAAAGAATGTATGTCTAAAACATTGCTGTTTTAGACATACGGACTCCCCAATTTACCTGGATTTGCTGCCGGATTTGCGTGGCTTTTTATTCTTCTTGGAATCGCTGATTGCTTTGCGGATTTTATCCTTGCGGGCTGTCTTGTTGATGCCGACGGTCACATTGTCGAATGAGCCGTCCTCGCCCTTGACGAAAGACGTGCCGCGTCCGCGCTCATAGTCGATTCTGTCATAGACGCGTTCTTCATTGCCCGTTTCAACAAGCTCATAATCAAGCAATTTATAGTCAAGATTGGTCTTCTTTACCCTGATCTTCACCGCATCGCCGAGATTATAGACCACTCCTGAACGCCTGCCCACGATTCTGTAATGATCCTGATCGAACTCGAAATAGTCCGACCGGATATCCCTCAGTGCCACCATTCCTTCAATCTTGGTAGGCTCGATTTCCACATACATACCCCATTCTGTCAGACCGGAGATATGTCCGTCGAACTCAAATCCCACCTTGTCCTGCATAAACTCGACAAGTTTGTATTTTATGCTTGCCCTCTCCGCATCTGCCGCCACGATTTCCCTCTCCGACGCATATTTGCACAATGACTCATAGACATCCTTCTTCGCCGAATCGCCTCCTGCAAGATAACGGGCGAGGAGTCTGTGAACCATCATATCGGGATAACGCCTGATAGGGGAGGTGAAATGGGTGTAATACTTGAAAGCCAGACCGTAGTGACCGATGTTGTCGGTGCTGTAGCGCGCCTTCGCCATAGTCCTCAAAGACAGAAGTTCGATTGCATTGAACTCCGGTGTGTCCTTGGATGCCTCGAAAAGTGAGTTCAACTCCTTTGATATTTCCTTTCCATTGCCAGTAGGCCCCATCGAATATCCGAAATTACCGATAAAATTGCGTAGATTCTCAATCTTGTCCTGGTTAGGCTCATCGTGGACACGATATACGAAGGTCTTGGCGGTGCGTCGTTTTCCTGCCGTCTGCTCCTCAGTCTGCGCACCCTTGCATCCGGTGGCGACATATTCAGCTACACAACGGTTTGCAAGCAGCATAAATTCCTCTATAAGCCAGTTGGCCTCCTTCGTAACTTTCTGATATACATTCACCGGGCGTCCTTTCTCATCCACTTCCACCTTCATTTCCGGTCTTTCAAAACTGATGGCTCCGGAGGCAAAACGCTTTTTCCTTAGTTTTCCTGCGAGTTTGTTTAAGATGAGAATGGCCTCCTTGATTTCATCCGGAATAAGGCATCCGGTGGTAATTCCTTCTCCCATAGCGGATTCTGCTGAATCGGAATGTCCGTCGGTTCCTCCGCGAAGCTCCATTGTCATAGCCTTGTCCCCGGCATCGATGATCTGCTGGGCCGTCTCGTATGCAAAACGGTAGTCGGAATTGATGACCGTCCTGCCGAACCAGCGGTCCGCCACCCTTGCGAGGGGAGTGATTACGAACACCGCTGAAAAAGTGAGCTTAGGCTCATTCGGACGCAGTGAACACAGCTTGTTCGACAATTTCTCCGGGAGCATAGGTACTGTCCTGTCAACGAGATATACAGACGTGCCCCTGTTGCGAGCCTCCTCGTCAACGACGGAACCAGGTCGTACATAATGTGTTACGTCTGCAATATGCACTCCGACCTCATAATTGCCGTCCGGCAGTTTCCTGAATGAAAGCGCATCGTCGAAATCCTTAGCGTCCGCAGGGTCTATCGTGAAAGTGAGCACATCCCTGAAATCTTTTCTTTCCTTCAGGTCTTCTGCCGTAATCTCATCCGAAATCTCATCAGCCGCATTTTCCACCTGAGGCTCGAAACGGTATGGAAGGGCGTATTCCGCAAGAATGGCG
>JBJEBO010000126.1:0-3552 GCA_051870155.1 Candidatus Cryptobacteroides sp. | reverse complement strand
AGCCAAGCCAGAGCGACTACAACCAGATTGTCAAGGGCGGCGGACACGGAGATTATCACAGCATCGTTCTTGCACCTGCTTCTGCGCAGGATATGTATGATTTCGTGGACCTCGGTTTTGACCTCGCATTCAAATACAGGACTCCGGTTGTGGTTCTTGCAGACGGAATCATAGGACAGATGATGGAAAAGGTGGAACTCCGTCCGGTGAAACCTCGCAGGACTGCGGAAGAAATTCTTGAAGTCGCACCTTGGGCAACTGTCGGAAAACCGGCATCAAGACCAAGGAACATTATCACATCACTATCCCTTGAAGCAGATGTCCAGGAACGCTTCAACAAGAAACTCGAAGCAAAGTACAAAGAAATCGTCGAGAACGAAGTCCGTTACAGCGAATATATGACTGAAGACGCTGAATACCTGTTCGTTGCATTCGGATGTTCATCACGAATCTGTGAAGCCGTAATCGATGAATTGAGGGAGCAGGGAATAAAGGCTGGTCTCCTCAGACCGATTACACTTTTCCCATTCCCATTCAACGAGATCGAAAGGCTCTCGCATCAGGTAAAGAGTATGATGAGCGTGGAACTCAACCTCGGACAAATGGTGGAAGATGTACGTCTCGCCGTCAATGGGAAATGTCCTGTTGGATTCTACGGAAGGCAGGGAGGAAACATCTACACTCCTGAAGAAATCGTGGAAGCATTCAAGAAATTCAACAACCTTAATTAGAAGTTATGAATATCGAAGATATAAAGAAGCCGGAAAACATAGTTTACAAGAAACCGGCACTGCTCACTGACAATGTGATGCACTATTGTCCCGGATGTTCCCACGGAACCGTCCACAAGATCTTGGCTGAGGTCATTGAGGAAATGGGGATAGCCGACAAGACAATCGGAATCAGTCCTGTAGGCTGCTCGGTTTTCGCCTACAACTACCTTGATATCGACTGGCAGGAAGCCGCACACGGAAGGGCTCCGGCACTTGCCACTGCCACAAAGAGGCTCTGCCCTGACAAATATGTATTTACGTATCAGGGAGATGGAGACCTCGCTTCCATCGGAACAGCTGAAATAATCCACGCGTGCAGCAGAGGAGAGAACATAGTGGTCATTTTCATTAACAATGGTATATACGGTATGACCGGAGGTCAGATGGCACCTACCACCCTTCTCGGTATGAAGACAGCTACCACCCCTTATGGAAGGGATCCGAAATTGAACGGCTTCCCACTCGTGCTTGCAGATATGATCGCCCATCTCGACGGAACGGCGTTCATCACAAGGCAGTCTGTCCACACTCCTGCGGCTGTAAGGAAAACCAAGAGCGCAATCCGCAAGGCATTCGAATATAGTGCAAAAGGCGTGGGACTATCATTCGTGGAGGTCGTTTCAACCTGTAACTCCGGATGGAAGATGTCTCCGGTGAAGGCCAACGAATGGATGGTGGAAAATATGTTCGCCAAATACCCTATTGGCGACATCAAGGACGTATTGAAGAAATAGATTAAAATCTGACGGAATGAAACAGGAAATCATAATCGCAGGCTTCGGCGGCCAGGGAGTTTTGTCGATGGGTAAAATTCTGGCTTACTGTGGAATAATGCAGGATATGGAAGTCACCTGGATGCCTTCTTACGGTCCAGAGATGAGAGGCGGCACGGCAAATGTATGCGTCATCCTCAGCGATAAGAAAATCGGATCTCCGATCGTCACCAAATATGACACGGCAATCATACTAAACCAGCAGTCGATGGATAAGTTCGAGGCTGCCGTAAAGCCGGGAGGACTCCTGGTCTATGACCCGAGCGGCATCACCAGACATCCGGAGAGGACCGACATCACAATCGCAAAGATTGATGCAATTGAGGTTGCGGCTCAGGTGGGCAACTCCAAGGTTTACAATATGGCAGTGCTCGGAGCATTTCTTAAGCTCCGCCCAATAATCTCAATGGAGAATGTTGACAAGGGACTGGCCAAATGTATCCCTGCAAGGTACAGCGACCTAATCTCCCTCAACAGGGCGGCCATAGACCTCGGAATGGAAACGGTTGAAACTGTCAAAGGATAATAACTGTCACGACATTATTGGATTTGAAGTAAATTTTATCTATCTTTGCGAGGTAGTCCAAGTTTTTGTGGCAATGATTGAAGAATTGAATGGCAACATTGAGAAACTGATTGCAGCCTATGAAGCCGCAGTGGCAGAAAATGCAGCACTGATGGTACAGGTTGAACAGTTAAAGTCACAAAGCGAAGATTACAGGAAGCAGATTATTGAGTTGGAAAGAAAGATAGATAACCTGAAACTGACAGAGGCTTTCCTCGGAGGCTCGGAAAATGTTAAGGCCGCCAAGGAAAAAATCGAAAGGATGATCAGAGAGATCGATAAGTGTATTTCATTGATGGAGGCCTGAAAATGGAGCAGAAAATAACAGTTAAAATAGCAGATAAAAGTTATGCTCTCAAGGCGGAGTCACCGGACCACGAAGAGATCATAAGAAAGGCTGCGATTCACGTAAATGCGAAATTGACTGCATACCAGAATAAATTTCCCGGGAAAAGCATAGCCGATATCCTTTCCATAGTAGCTCTTTATGAGGGCATCAACTATGTGTCAATGCAAAAAAAACTCGAAAAGTTGGAAGGAGAGCTGAAACAGCTTACCGACTCGCTTTCGGGTTATCTTGAGAATATTGCAAAATAAGCCGTTAGTTACTTACATTTGCTGAAATCAACACCAATTAAGTAACCGGGTTACTCGGACGGGGAAGACGGACCTATGTACCTTTATGGGATTCCGCTTGCGGAACGGAGGATTTCTGAACCGGTTCGGAGCCTAAATCTTATTCATTAAGATTTTCTGACAATCAGGCTAACGGCTTTTTATAATTTCAACCGGTCAGCTTCCAATGGAAGTTGGCCGGTTTTGTATTATGGTCCTCCTTCTGACTGGAAACTTATTTTAACGACTATAACTTATTGAATTATGACCGCATTGTATTACATTCTTGCAGCAATCGGCGGAGCCGTGGTTGCACTTGCAATATATATGATCATCCGAAAGGTGGTTCTGAAGGGCAAGAAAGAACAGATTCTGATGAAGGCAGAGCTGGAGGCAGAAAACATCAAGAAAGAGAAGATTCTCCAGGCAAAGGAGAAGTTCCTCCAATTGAAAAGTGAACACGAACAGTATATCAACGAAAAGAACAACCAGATACGTGATATTGAGAACAGGTTGAAACAGAAGGAGAACAGCATCAATCAGAAAGATGGTGATCTGAACAGGAAATTGAAGGAGAACGATGCCATTCGTGAAAACCTTAAAGCTCAGGTGGAATCTGTGTCGAAGAAGGCGGAGGAGTATGATAAGCTCAGGGAAGAGGCCAACCACCAGATTGAGAGCATTGCCGGAATGACGGCAGCAGAGGCGAAGAACCAGTTGATGGAGAATATGAAGGCGGAGGCCCGCACTCAGGCACAATCATATATCAACGACGTGATGGACGAAGCTAGACTTACGGCAAGCAAAGAGGCCAAAAGAATCGTTA
>JBJEBO010000125.1:0-3552 GCA_051870155.1 Candidatus Cryptobacteroides sp. | reverse complement strand
CCCACGATCTCAATAGGATTGCATCCCTTCTTGCTTCGGCATCATTCGCCAGACAGGATGTCGTGAAAGTGACTCTCTTGCGTGATGAAGGCAAGGCTGAGATTCCAACTGACACTTCATATATGGTGAATGTCGCTGGAGTGGGATTTGACGCTGAGGTGTGCCGGAGAGTTAATACGCAGAAAGATCAGGGAAAGCAAGGAAATTTATTATATATTAAGTCATTGGTTTATAATTTGTTCCATTATAGACCTACCAGGCTGGCAATTGAATGTGACGGAAAGACTGCCTTCAGCGGATCTTGTTTGTCTGTCGCTTTCGGAACAGGAAAATATTCCGGCGGCGGACTCAGGCAGACTCCAGAGGCCGTTACTGACGACGGACTTGTGGATGTGACCGTCATCCCGGAGGTTTCGTGGTGGACCATAATTACTGCCGCACCGAAATTATTGACCGGTAAACTTTTGACTGTCAAGCAATTGATTGTGCGTAAGGCAAAGAAAGTTAGGGTGCTCCCTTTGGAGCCTGTGCCTGCGCTTGTTGAGGTTGACGGAGAGATACTCGGAAACGTTCCTGTCCATTTTGACGTATTGCCAGACAAAATCAACGTGCTTCACGATTACCTCACGCCGGATCGACGTTGACCGTTATGCGCCCCCGGCAGTTATGTGAGGCTTCATATTCCTCAAGAATTTTTACAAGTCTCCGTTTGACTTCGGAAAGATGTCTGTCTTTCCGAAGGCTAATTCTTATGATTCTTTCATATAGATTGCCTTTCCTGTCAATTGGAGGTGCGTAGGCGTCTGTAATCTCAGCGATACTCTCCATATTAAGTACCGCTTTCAGATGATTGGAAAGGGCATCTGCCAATCTTTCTGCACGCTCTGCAAAACTGTCTTTCACAGATATGTTAATAAGGCGCGTGAAAGGAGGATAATTGAAATCTTTTCGTTCGCGAAGCATCTGATTGTCAAAATTGCCAGCATTGGAGTCTCCATCGGAAATCATTTTGTAAATGGGGTGTCCGGGACGCGAAGTCTGGATTACAAACAGTCCCTCCTTGCCCCTCCTGCCACAACGTCCCTTGAATTGCTCAAGAAGTTGGAATGCTTTTTCGTCTGCCCTGAAATCCTGGATGCTGACAAGGGCATCAGCCTGGAGAGCCGCTACAAGACCGAGGTTCTCAAAGTCAAAACCTTTGGTTATCATTTGAGTGCCGACAATTATGTCCGCCCTTCCTGATTCGAAATCTTTTATCTTTTCCTTCCCTGAAACATTGCTTCCGAGGGTGTCGCTGTCCATTCTGAGGATTCTTGCATCAGGGAAAAGATTCTGAAGTTCCTCTTCGATTTTCTGAGTTCCGGCTCCTATGAATCCCAAGGTACCTCCACATTCAGGGCAGAAACCGTCAAAAACTTTGGTATAGCCACAATGGTGGCAAACCATCCTTCCCTTGTCCTTGTGATAACTTAGACTTACGTTGCAGCGCGGACATTTTGGAATCGACCCGCATTCAGTACATTGTACAACAGGAGAATACGACCGTCTTGCCCTGAGCACAAGTACTTGAACTCCCTCTTCAAGGGCTTTTCTGATATATTTTATCAGGCGGAATGAAAATGAACCATCCATTCCGTGTTTCTTCCTTTCTGCGACAGTGTCTATGATTTCTGTTCTAACCAGGGCATTCCCGTGATATTTGTCGTTCAAATCCACTTTGACATATCTTCCTGTCTGAGAATTGTATATGGATTCGAGGGATGGTGTTGCCGAACCAAGGAGAACATTGCATCCGTCATTGAGTCCGCCGAGCATTACTGCTGTGTCCCTTCCGTTGTATCTCGGGGCAGGGGAGTCCTGTTTGTAGGATGAGTCGTGTTCTTCGTCCACAATAACAAGACCGAGGTTGTGATGGGGCAGGAACAGGGAGGACCTTGTGCCGAGGATGATGTAACCGTAATTGGAATTGTTTGTGTTCCAATTCCTTATTCTTCCAGCTATGTCCCTCCGCCGTGCAGCTGTTTCCGCTGAATGGAAAACCATAAGCCCATCTCCGTAAACTTTTGACAGACGTTCCTCAAGTTGGCGGCTCATTGCAATTTCCGGGACAAGATAGAGAACATTCTTTCCTGAAAGAATCGTCTCCGCCGCGAGAGTTATATAAATTTCAGTCTTACCTGAACCGGTAACTCCGTCAAGTAGAACAGTTTTGTGAAGGGCGAAAGCTTCCCGTATTTTATCGTAAGCCTCCTTTTGCCTTTCGGAAAGGGTGGGGAGTCCGCCTATATTGGATTCAGTCTTTTCTATTTGGTGCTCCTCCGTATTATCAACTGACATTATGGCTGTCATCTGCTCCTTCAGTGCCTCAATCTCCCTTTGCAATCTTTCTTTCTTTTCTTTTTTTACCGCCTTTTCCGCTTCCGCTATCCTCGATTCAATCCTTTCCTCCAATCTTGCAACTTTCTTTCTGAATGCTTCCGCCTCTTTCTCTGTTTTTATCTTGTCTCTCAAGGCCTTGCGCTCCTCACTTCTGGCGAGGTTCTCTTCAAGGTTGATTTTCCCGAATGGATATGCCGCCTTATATACTTCTCCGACGGTGCAGAGATAATAGTCCGCGACGGCTCTCCATAGGGCGATTTCTCCTTCCGATACCGGTTCCATCCCTGTTTCAATAGAATTTATGCTTCTGATTTGGGAAGGTGCCACCTCAGGTGTCACATTGACTGCACTTATCACCCCGAGATATTCCTTTGAGCCAAAATTCACTCTGACGCGTTGGCCCGGTGTTACTGTTGACTTGGGTGTTTCCGAAGCTGTGACAGTGTCGGTGGTTTTGCCAGTGCCAGTACCTATGATATTGTCGGTAGCTGTGATATTATCGGTGCCTGTGACGGTCTTATTGGGTATGATGTTGTCGGAGTCTATATAATAACAAGGCTCCCACTCAAGTTTGAGCGGGAGTATTACCTTTATATATATCTTGCTTCCCGGCATCACCTTGTCAAAATGCTTCGCAGGGATAAATCAGCCGTTATATTTGGATGCTTGCTGTGCAATAAGCTCTGCATCATCGAAATAATCGATTTTCATTGCTTTTCTCACATCTGCAAGCGTCTGTGCCGCCGTTGCCCTTGCCACCTCGCTGCCCTTTTTGAGCACTTCGAATACGCCAGGGATATCCTTCTCATATTCCTTGCGTCTTGCCCTTATCGGCTCAAGTGTCTCCTCAAGAATCGCATTCAGGAACCTCTTTACCTTCACATCTCCGAGACCACCTCTCCTGTAGTGGTCCTTCAATTCGTCAAGATTTTGATACTCAGGGAGATATTTCTCAAAATGAGAATCATTGCAGAAGGCGTCAAGATATGTGAAAACCGTATTTCCTTCCACTTTTCCCGGATCTTGTACTCTCAAGTGGTCCGGATCGGTGAACATTCCCATCACACTTTTCTTCACCTGTTCAGGGGAATCAGACAAATAGATACAGTTGCCGAGCGATTTGCTCATCTTTGCCTTTCCATCCGTTCCCGGGAGTCGGAGGCACGCCGCATT
>JBJEBO010000124.1:0-15875 GCA_051870155.1 Candidatus Cryptobacteroides sp. | reverse complement strand
AAACTTGCATTCAAGGCAACTTTTGGGAAGAGCGTTTCGTTTGAGAAGTCCGAATTTTGCCCTTCTTGGATTGTTATATATTTCGGTGAGAGACTGTGTCTTGAGATTTCCGAGCAGATATTCCGGATACACGAAATGGTCACACGGATAGACATCTCCATTATGCTCTACGACAAGGGCATCTCCACAGGTCTGTGCCATAGAACAAACCCCCGGGGCCACTCCGCAATAATTCGCAAGAGTTGCATCGAACATCTGGACGAAATATTCTCCGACATCTTTTTTAACCCAATAGTCGAAGATTTCTATAAGAAACTTTCCGTATTCAACAGCTGAAACAGACCAGGGAGCCAAAGTGGCACCTTCTGTTTCAGGAGACACAATCACAGGGCGTTTCTCACCTGGAATCCTTACGGTATGCTCCACAGCTGGCAGAAATTGCATATATTTGCTGCCCACGGTGTTACGGAAGAAAAGATAGGTCTCAAGAGGGCGTTTGACACTCCTGCTGTTTACAACGCTCAAGGTATTGAACTGGACACCGAAACGCTTGAACAACCTGATTGCCTGCATTACCCTGTCCCAGGTTGGCTTTTCTCCTTTGTCTTTCCTGAAAGCATCGTGAACATCTTTCGGACCGTCCAGGGATATGCCGATGAGAAAATTGTTGCGGACGAAGAATTTACACCAATTTTCATCAATAAGGGTCCCGTTTGTTTGGAGCGAATTTTCTATGTTTTTGTTCCCGGCGTATTTTTTCTGAAGTTCGATAGCCTTTTCATAATATCCTATGCCAAGCAATGTCGGCTCTCCTCCGTGCCAGCAGAAGGTAACGGTCTGTCCTTCATTGGATTCTATATAATCCTTGATGTATTTTTCTAACAGCTCCTCGGACATCCTCGGCTCTTTCATCCCATACTGCCTTGCCTTGTCAAGATAGTAGCAATAGCTGCAATTAAGATTGCAGGCTGAGCCGGCAGGCTTGAGCATTGTCTGGAAATATCTCGGACCTGCCAGTTTTTGGGCATCCCCCAAGGTGAATATCTGTTTATCGGGCATAACTCAAGTTTTGTAAATAATGTAAACGGTTGTGCAATAGGAGCTTATCTTGTGAGGCGTACCACAACGCTCAGAGGAAGGAGCTTGCCGTAGCTGTCACTAAGGACGAGTTCTCCTGAATCGATGGTTTTGTATGCTGTCTTCAGACAGAAATTCTGCTTTACCACAGTCTCTCCAAGCACTGCGGAAAATCCGTTTGAATAGAGGTTCAGCACCATAAAACTGTCCTGTGGGGCAAGGATGGAATTTACACATCTGAGCATCTCGTTAAGGCATTCGTCCAATTTCCATTTCTCTCCGTCAGGTCCGTGTCCGTAAGCCGGTGGGTCAAGGATAATTCCCTGATACACATTGCCTCTCTTTGCCTCCCTTCGGGCAAATTTGAGAGCATCCTCCACAACCCATCTTATGTTGTCCATCCCGCTTGTCTCCATATTTCCTCTTGCCCAGGTCACCACCTGCCTTACGGAATCCAGATGAGTCACATCAGCCCCCGCTGCCTTAGCCGCAAGGGACGCCGCACCAGTGTATGCAAATAGATTCAATACCTTCGGAGCCGGGGCACCGTTCTCTCTTGCCTTGTCTGCGAGTGCCTTGGTCTGTCTGTATATGAACTCCCAGTTTGGAGCCTGTTCCGGAAATACTCCCACGTGCTTGAATGAAGTGAGACCGAGTCTCAGGTTGAACTTCAGACCTTCCTGACCACCATTATACCTTATATACCATTGGTCATCCATTCTTTTGACCCTCTCCCAGGTGCCGCTATCCTCCTTTCCTGCCTTTCCGAAGCCTGCTCCCGGTTTGAATCTTGTGTGAATCATCCGATTCCATTCTCCATCAGAGAGAGACTTGTCCCAAAGAGCCTTCGGTTCGGGACGCGCCATCACGAAATTACCGAATCTTTCGAGCTTCTCGAAATTTCCGGAATCAATCAATTCATAGTCTTTCCAGCGTTTGTCAGGGAATTCTATAGTCATATTCTTATATTTAATATTGCAAACATAAGCAAAAAGTTTGGAATTGATATAAATTTGTTAAATTTGCAGGATAAACTGATTGGAATAAAGTTTCAGTAATTTATATAAACTATGCAACAGCACATTGATACTTACGACTTTGCCGGTAAAAAGGCTATTGTAAGAGTTGACTTCAACGTTCCATTGAACGAAAAGATGGAGATTACCGATGACACCCGTATCAGGGCAGCCATCCCTACTCTCAAAAAAGTCCTCGAAAAAGGTGGCTCCCTCATCATTATGTCCCACCTCGGACGTCCAAAGGGAGTGACTGAAAAATTCTCTCTCAAGCACATCCTTGGTCGCGTTGAGGAACTTCTCGGAGTTCCAGTGAAATTCGCTGACGACTGCCAGGCAGCTGACGACAAAGTGGCTTCCCTCAAGCCAGGTGAGGTCCTCGTTCTTGAAAACCTCCGTTTCTATGCAGAAGAGGAAGGCAAGCCAAGAGGACTTGCAGAGGATGCTACTGACGAAGAGAAGAAGGCTGCAAAAGCAGCTGTAAAAGAGAGTCAGAAGGCATTTGTCAAGAAACTTGCTTCTTATGCCGACTGCTACATCAACGACGCTTTCGGAACAGCACACCGTGCACACGCTTCCACAGCTCTCATCGCCGAGTACTTCCCTAACGACAAGATGTTCGGATATGTGATGGAAGGCGAAATCAAGGCGATTGACCGCGTCCTCAAAACCCCTGAGCACCCTGTTACAGCTATCATCGGCGGTGCAAAGGTATCTTCAAAAATCGGTATCATCGAGCATCTTTTCGATGCAGTTGACAATATGATTATCGGTGGTGGAATGGTTTATACATTCATCAAGGCACAGGGAGGAAAGATTGGAAAATCCCTCTGTGAGGACGATCAGCAGGAGCTCGCTCTCAACATCCTCAAGAAAGCTGAGGAGAAGGGCGTTAAGCTTTTCCTTTCAAAGGAAGTCGTTATCGCCGATGCATTCTCAAACGATGCCAACACCAAGATCTGCCTCAATTCCGAGATTCCTGACGAGTGGGAAGGAGTTGACGCAGCTCCAAGCACCCTCGCAGTATGGGAGGATGTAATTATGAAATCCAAGACAATTCTCTGGAACGGACCTGTGGGAGTATTCGAAATCCCTGCGTTTGCCAAAGGTACAAACAAGGTTGCCGAAATGCTCGCAAAAGCTACTGAGAACGGCGCATTCACCCTCGTGGGCGGCGGTGACTCAGTTGCAGCAGTAACACAGATGGGATTTGCCAAGAAGGTAAGTTATGTTTCCACCGGTGGTGGGGCAATGCTTGAATACCTTGAGGGCAAAGAGCTTCCAGGTATTGCAGCTATCCGCAAATAAATTTTTGTAAAGGATTTTGTCCGGGGCCGGTGGGAAAATTTCCTACTGGTCCCAATTATTTTGTATGAAAGTTTCGCAAATGAAAAATTGGGGGGATATTCCGGGGGTAGTGCGATTTGCGAAACTTAAATTTTTGTATCTTTGCCCGGCATAAACGACAGAATTTGAAATTATGATGGAGACTCTTTTTGTTAACTGGAATATGAACCCTGAGATTTTTCATATCGGGGCTGTCTCAATACGTTGGTATTCATTGCTTTTTGTGTCAGGATTCATCCTCGGATGGTTTATATTCAAATGGTTTTTCAAAAGGGAGGGAGTCCCCCTCACCCTTCTCGATCCCCTTCTTTACACCTTGTTGATAGCCACTATCATCGGTGCACGTCTCGGGCATTGCATCTTCTATCAGCCAGATTATTATTTCGGTAGTTGGGAAGGCTTCTGGGAAATATTTATGCCGTGGAAAGGTGGCTTGGCAAGTCACGGCGGCACAATCGCCCTCATCCTTGCAATGTGGTGGTTCAGTTCGCATTATGGAAAGAAATATGACTTCGATTTCCTTTGGATTCTTGACCACCTCTGCATAGCAGTCTGCTTCGCAGGTGCATTGATTCGTCTTGGAAATCTCTGTAATTCAGAAATTTATGGTGATGTGACCAGCCTTCCTTGGGGCTTCATATTCGAACGTCGTGGCGAGACTTTGCCGAAGCATCCGACCCAGCTTTACGAGGCTCTGAGCTATACCATTCTCGGACTCGGTCTGCTGTGGGCATACCGCTACAAACTCGGCAAAATGTATCGCGGTACATTCATCGGAATCTTCTTCATCGTGCTTTTCGGAATGCGTTTCCTCATCGAGTTCATCAAAGAACCACAGGTGGGCTTCGAAGAATCTATGGCTTTGAATATGGGACAGTTGCTCAGCATCCCTTTCATCCTGTTAGGAATAGGACTGCTGATATATGCCTTTATAAAGAAGCAGCCGGCAGGCATTGTACATCCGGAAAAGGTTAAGACCGAACCGACACACTACGCAAAAAGCAAGGCATAGTCAATAGATGCCTTTTTGACTGAGAAGATCTTCGCGACGCATAGTCAACAAGGTCTTTTTCAGACTTTTGCGATATTTCAACGGAGATATTCCAAATTGTTTCTTGAAAAATTTTCCGAAGGCGGACTGGTCGGAGAACGATAGTTTCTGTGCCACCTGCTGAATTGTCAGTTCGGGGTCTCGGAGTAGCCTTGCCGCCACTTCCGTGCGCATTGACGCAATCACTTTTCCTACGCTGGAGTGTGTCTTTTCCTTAACCACGGCGCTCAGATACTGTTTTGATATGCAGAGCTGTTTGGCATAGAAATCTATATCAGTATGTGTGGTGATGTTCTTTGCAAGCAGGTCCACGAAATTCTTCATTATAGATGCCGCCCTGTCGATTTCCATCGAATGTGAAGGACCGCTTTTGCCGTATAGCCTCCACATCATATCCGCCATATCGGTGAGCAGGATATAGAAATAGGCATAGCTCAATTCCCTTGCGAAATAATGGTCTTTGTTGTTGAGGGCGTCAATCAGCTCCCCGATATCTTTCTTGAATGTCTTTATGTCAGCATCGGACATAATGTCACCCCCAAGGTTGTGGTCCATTCTGAAACGGAAATCAGGCGGGAAAGGGTTCCTGTTCCTGAAAATATCCTCGATTACCACATTGTTGGTGGCGGTTGCCATCGCCCTGAACGAACTGTCTGCCTCAATTGAATAGATTTCCGACCACACCGGCAGGTTGATATATGAGTTTTTATGGAAGGTATATGATACACCATTGATAATCATTTCAATAGTTCCTTGAAGAACTATGATTACAAGATGGAATTTCGGCCTTTCGGGACGGGTATATACAACAGAATATCGCCCTTTGGTTTCAAATGCGATGATATAGTCGTCGATTGCCCCGATGCGCTTTATCTTTTCGATATACGGCAAAGAGTTCTTCGTCTTTGCCTTGAACTCATCTTCTGTCATTTTTATAAATTTGGAACAAATATATAGCAATCTGGACCAAAAAACAATAAAAAATGGCATAATATTCGCTGAATCCCACCACGCCTGACAAATAGGCACAGGATGACAATAGTACAGTAACAAAAGTAATAAAAATGAAAAAGAAATTAGTTGGTTTTGTGATTGCTTCGGCCGTCTTTCTTGCCCCAGTTTCCGCATTTGCGCAGAAGCGGGTCAAGAATGGTGAAGAGGCTCCGAAGACTGGGACGCAGTTGCTTCTTGAGGAGGCAGACTCTTCCGAGACCCCTGTGGTAATCACATTGGATCAGGCGTTGGAAATCGCCTTGAGTGAGAACATATCGGTAAAAGTAGCCGATATGGAGATTCAGAGGACAGGTTATGCCAAGAAAGGAACATACGCAGCCCTCTACCCTCAGATTGACTTCTCGGGGGCTTACCAGAGAACCATCAAGAAACAGGTTATGTATATGGACTTCGATGCCAGTGCCTTGAAAGGCGGACAAGGTTCCTCAGGAGAAGGTTCTGGTGAGGGATCAGGAGAAGGCGAGGGTTCTACCGGTGGAGCAGCTTCAGCAATGGGAAATGGACTCGAAGTAGGACGTTGGAACACCTGGAGTGCGGGAGTGTCCGCTTCGATGCCAGTTGTAAACGTCCAGCTTTGGAAGAGTCTCAAGATTTCCGGTATGGATGTGGAACTTGCTGTGGAGAAGGCCCGTTCATCAAGGCTCAACACCGTCACCCAGGTGAAGAACGCATATTATTCCACCCTTCTTGCCAAGGAAGCTTTCAATGTATATAAGGAAGTTTATGACAATGCTGTGAAGAACCTCGAAGAGACACAGAAGAAATTCGATGCGCAGAAGGTGTCTGAATTTGAACTGATCCGTTCCAAGACTACGGTTGCCAATGCAATTCCTCAGGTCTATGATGCAGAGAGTTCTGTGATTCTTGCATTGTGGCAGTTGAAGGCAGTGATGGGTGTGGACCTCGATTTGAACCTTGATATTGCAGGCAGCCTTGACGACTACAGCTCCCAGATGCTCTATGACATTAATCCTGAGGACGGCATCTCCCTTGCCAACAATAGCACTATGAAGCAACTTGCTATTCAGGCTGAGCAACTTGCAGCCAATATCAGGGTGCAGCGCTATGCCAACATTCCTACCCTCGCTCTTGGATTCAACTTCAGCTTCAATGCTATGACCAACGACTTCAATTTCAGCGAGTACAAATGGACTCCTTATTCATACGTCGGACTCAGTCTTTCCATTCCGATTTTTGCCGGAGGAAAACGTTGCAACAACATTCGTCAGGCGAAGAACCAGTATGAACAGCTCCAGCTGAGTGTTAAGGACACCGAGAGGCAGCTCCAGATTGGCATCCGCCAGAATCTCAATACTATGGAAACCAATATGAAGAGCTATTACGCAGCTGAGGAAGCTGTCGCATCTGCACAGAAGGCATACGACATTGCCGAAAAATCCTATCAGGTGGGACGTAGCACGCTTATAGAATTGAACGACGCCCAGTTGGCTCTCACCCAGGCACGCCTCGCACAGTCGCAGGCAGTATATAATTTTGTGGTCGCAAAGGCACAGCTTGAGCAGACTCTCGGACAGGATTTTATAGAATAACAACGACAAAAAGTAAAATATATAATGAAAAGGATTTTCAATACAATGTTGATGGCAGCCGTAGTGTTGATGGCAGCCGGATGTGGCAACGGCAAAAAAGAAGCAGCTGATGCCCAGGTGCAGGAAGTGATTCCGACCGTATCGGTGGAGAAAGTGTCTATGAGGGAAGTTCCTCAGATTGCAACATATACCTCCACCATTGAACCTTATGCAAAGAACAACATCGCACCGCAGAGTGGCGGACGTATTACCAAGATTAACGTCGAGGTGGGAGATTTTGTAAAGAAGGGACAAGTAGTGGCAGAGATTGACAAGACTCAGCTTCTTCAGATAGAACTCCAGATGAAGAACAACGAGATAGAGTATAACCGTCTCAAAGGTCTATACGATGCAGGAGGACTCTCTCAGTCTGATCTTGATGCAATTGAGTTGGCCTACAGGGTAAGCAAGACCAATTATGAGAACCTGCTTGAAAATTCTGTGCTTGTGTCACCTATTAATGGCGTGATTACGGCAAGGAATTATGATGTGGGAGATATGTTTACAATGGGACAGCCTATCTATACTGTTCAGCAGATTACTCCTGTTAAGCTTATTGTAGGAATCTCCGAGGTGGACTACACCAAGGTGAAGAAAGGTGATAAGGTGGAGCTTGTTGCTGATGCGATTCCAGGCAGGGTTTTCAGCGGAAAAGTCAACAGGATTTATCCTACCGTGGATGTGGCTACAAGGACCTTCTCTGTTGAAATCATCGTTGAGAATGCCGACAGGGTTCTTCGTCCTGGAATGTTTGTAAGGGTGAGCGTGAATTTCGGCGTGAACAACAGTGTCGTTGTTCCAGACCTCGCAGTTGTTAAGCAGAGCGGTTCAGGCGAAAGGTTTATCTATGTCCTTAATTCTGACAACACTGTGGAATACAGGAAAGTAACCCTCGGACGCAGAATGGGTGCTGAATATGAGATTCTTGAAGGACTTGAGGACGGTGCCACAGTGGTTACGAAAGGACAGTCCCGTCTGAAAGATGGAGTGAAAGTTAAGGTCAACTAGTCAATAGAAAAGCGCGTGAGCGTATATATAAAGGAATTATATTATGAGTATATATAGAAAAGCGGTCAACAATCCGGTAACCACTACGCTGGTTTTCATCGCCTTGGCGATATTCGGAGTGTTTTCGCTGATAAACATATCATTGGACAGGTTCCCGAAGTTCGATGCCAATGTCATTATGGTGATGTCGGCATATCCGGGTGCCAGTGCTGAAGACATCGAGACCAACCTCTCGAAGTTGCTTGAGAACTCTCTCAACGGTGTGAGCGACCTCAAGAATATTACTTCCAAATCAAAGGAAAACATCTCCATCATCACCCTCGAATTCATAGAAGGAGTCGATATTGATGTGGCTACGAATGATGTCAGGGACAAGCTTGATATGGTCAACTCCCAGTTGCCTGACGGAGCTTCCCTCCCGATGATTTTCAAATTCAGTGCGGACGATATGCCTATTATGATTATGGCAGCGACCGCAGACGAGAGCCTTCCGGCCCTCGAAAAAATCCTTGATGACAAGGTGGCTACTCCTCTCGCGAGGGTGTCCGGCGTGGGTACCGTATCAGTGGCAGGTGCTCCGCAGCGTGAGATTCAGGTCTATTGCGACCCGAATAAACTCGAAGCTTATGGACTCACAGTCAGCACAATATCAAATATAATTGCCACAGAAAACCGTAACATTCCGAGCGGTACCATCGACATAGGATCTAACTCCTACACTGTCAGGGTTGAGAAGGAGTTTGACAGCGCCGACGAGATGCTTGACATCGTCGTAGGTTATTCGGGAGGCAAGACTGTCTATCTTCGTGATGTCGCCAGGGTGGAAGATACCGTTGAGGAACGCTATCAGGAGGCATATATCAATGGTCGCCAGGGTGCACAGATTATTATCCAGAAACAGTCCGGTGCGAATGCCGTGAATGTGATAAGGGGCGTGAAAAAGGAGATGAAGAGCATAGAGAAGACTCTTCCGTCAGATGTTCACGTCGTAACGGTGGTCGATAGTTCAGACAACATCCTCAATACCCTTAACTCATTGAAGGAGACTATTATCCTTACCTTCCTCATCGTGATGCTGGTTGTATATCTCTTCCTTGGAAGATGGAGGGCAACATTCATCATCATCCTCTCTATTCCGATTTCTCTCCTCGCATCCCTGATGTATCTGTGGGCTACGGGCAACACATTGAACATCATTTCAATGTCAGCGCTTTCAATCGCCATCGGTATGGTCGTCGATGATGCCATCGTCGTATTGGAGAACATTTCCACCCATCTTGAAAGAGGTGCAAAACCGAAGGAGGCAGCTGTTCACGCAACCCAGGAAGTGGGTATTTCAGTTGTGGCATCAACATTGACAATGCTGTGTGTGTTCCTGCCTTTGACTATGATCAACGGTATGGCAGGTGTGATGTTCAAACAGCTCGGTTGGATTACCAGTATCATTATGATCGTGTCCACAGTCAGTGCGCTTACCCTCATCCCAATGCTTTGTTCGCAGTTCCTGCGCTTCAAACCTAAGACCGGTAAGCTCCACGATTTGACTTTCGGTAATTTCAATAAGTTCATCAACTGGATTTCAAGAGGTTATAGTCACGTCATCAATTGGTGCGTTAACCACAGGACAATCGTAGTTTGCGCTGCACTTGCGATTTTTGCAGCAACAGTGCTCCTTCTCGGACCTTCAGTCAAAACTGAATATTTCGCGAAGTCCGACCAGGGACGTATCACTGTCAATCTCGAACTTCCTGCCGGAACAGGTCAGGATGTGACAAGAGCTTTGGCTCACGAAATCCACGACAAGTTCAGGGCTGCTGCTCCGGAAATCGTAAACTGCTCATATTCACTCGGACAGGCTGATTCAGACAACGCGTTCGCATCAATGCAGTCCAACGGTACCAATGTCATAGCATTCAACATCAACATCGGAAGTATGGATGACCGTGAAAGGTCCTGCTCCGAGATTGCGGATCAGATGAGGGCCATCCTTAATACCTATCCTCAGTTCAAGAAGGTCAAAGTGACCGAAGGTGGTGGAGGACAAGGCGGTGCCTCTACAGTAGATGTCGAGATTTACGGTTACGACTTCGACGAGACAGACAGGGTTGCAAGAGATATCCAGGCCGGAATGCTTGCTGCAGGACAGTGCTCACAGGTGCTTCTTAGCCGTGATGAATATCTTCCTGGTTACCACGTGGATTTCGACAGAACCAAACTCGCTGTGAATGGCTTGAACAGTACCACTGCAGCAGCATATCTTACCGCGGCTGTGAACGGTTCCACCCAGTCCTACTATCGTGAGGATGGAGATGAGTATGATATCAGGGTGAGATTCGCCCCTGAGTTCAGGACAAGTCTCGAGGACATCGAAAATATAATGGTTTACAACTCACAGGGCAAGGGAATCCGTATCAAGGACCTCGGAACAGTGGTTGAGACCCAGGTGCCTCCTACAATCGAGAGGAAGAACCGTGAAAGAATGATTACCGTACAGGGAGTGGTTGCAGACGGAGTCGCATTGAGTGACGTGGTCGAGTCAACCAACAAGGTCATCGAGGCAACTGACATCCCTTCAGACTTCGCCGTGAAGATTGGCGGTTCTTTCGAGGACCAGCAGGAGACATTCACCCAGCTCATAACCCTGCTCGTGATGATTATCATCCTCGTCTATATCGTGATGGCATCCCAGTTCGAGTCATTTATGAGTCCGTTCGTGATTATGTTCTCAATTCCGTTCGCATTCGTCGGAGTTATTATAGGACTTGTGGTTTCCGGCACACCTCTAGGAGTTATGGGACTTATCGGTATCCTCATCTTGATGGGTATTGTGGTGAAGAACGGTATCGTGCTGATAGACTACACCATCCTTATGAGGGAGAGGGGCTACAGCATCGTGGAATCATCCATCATCGCTGCCAAATCCCGTCTGCGTCCGATTCTTATGACAACCCTTACCACCGTCCTCGGTATGCTCCCGATGGCCCTTGGTACTGGAGAAGGATCAGAGACTTGGCGTTCTCTCGGTATGGTTGTGGCTTGGGGTCTTTCAATCTCCACCCTTGTTACCCTTGTGATTATCCCTACGCTCTATGCTTCATTCGCTACTATGCAGGAGAAATCCAAGGCACGCAAGGCTGCCAAACTCGCCGCCGCCAAATAGCTCGTCACCCCAAGAAATAAATTGACATTCCTAACGAAGGAAATTAAATTGTCATCCCGAGCGAAGTCGAGGGATCTAAACCAAAGAACAATGAAAGCAATATTCATAGCATTCAATCAGGCCTACAATATGGAAGTGGCCGATGTCCTTGAGAAACTCTCCTGCAGAGGTTTCACAATGTGGACCGATGTTAACGGACGTGGATCGAAAGACGGTGAACCTCATCTTGGCAACCACGCCTGGCCGACCCAGAACAATGCGATTCTCGCATTTGTTCCGGACGACAAGGTGGATCCGATTCTCGAAGAAATAAAGAGGATGGATGAAGAAACGCCTGCCCTTGGCTTGAGGGCGTTTGTCTGGACCGCAGACAAGGCATATTGACGAGGTAACACAAATACCGATTGACTTTTGGGATTCCGGTCGTAAATTATTATATTTGCGACCGGAGTCCCGTTTGTATGAAAAACATTGCGGGACAGAGTAAAATGTTTGATGAATAAATAAACGCGTATTATTATGGAAATGAAAGTTACAGATGCGAATTTCGCAGAGATACTCAACACAGACAAACCTGTTCTCGTAGATTTCTGGGCAACCTGGTGTGGTCCTTGCCGTGCCATCGCACCAGTTGTAGAAGAACTTGCACAGGAATATGAAGGAAAGGCTGTTGTAGCAAAATGCAACGTTGACGAATGTGATGAGGTTCCAGGCAAATACGGAATCAGGAATATTCCTACCCTTCTCTATTTCAAGAACGGAGAACTTGCTGACAAACTCGTTGGAGCCGCTCCTAAGGCAGAGATTGCCAAGAAGATAGATGATCTTCTTTAAATTGTAAGGGCTGATATAAGAGCCGGACATTAAATCTTTGACAATATGAAAAAGATATTGATTTCGATGGCGCTTGTAATGGCAATGCTGTTCATTGGACTGCAGGATGCCGGCGCAAAGAGCCGTTTCGGCGTCATCGGTGGAGTCAATTTCTCCACAATGAATTATAAGGAAATCAACCGTTCCACAATGACCCAATGGCACGCCGGATTGACATTCAAGGGAGATCTCCCTCTCGGATTTTCAATCCAGCCATCCCTCATTTATAATGTGAAGGGAGCCAAGACAGTGGCCGACGTTGATTTATCTGTGGGTTATCTTGAACTTCCTGTTTCAATCCAGTGGGGACCGGACCTCCTCCTTTTCAGACCTTTCCTTGATGTGACCCCGTTCATCGGATATGCAATTAATGGTAAGGAAACAACTCCGGTGGGTTCTACAAAGGAAATCTTCAGCAATGGTATCAAGAGGCTCGAATATGGCGTGGGGCTCGGTATCGGTCTTGAAATCTGGAGATTCCAGGTAATCGGGCGTTATAACTGGAACTTTGGCAACCTTTCCTCTGCCTCTGACACTTTCCAGAGTTGGGGAGATGTTGGAAAGGCATTCAGCGAGAAGAACTTCAGCGGTATAACCCTTTCTGTAGCATTCCTTTTCGGGGGAAAGAAGTAGTAGCTGAGGATGGAAAAGAAAATAGCCGTTTTCTGTTCGGCAAGTGAAACAATAGATCAGGAATTCAACAAAGTCGCACGTGAGTTTGTCCGTGCGGCTTCGTTGCGTGGATATACCATTGTGTCAGGAGGCACCGTAAAGGGCACGATGAGGGAGATTGCAGACGAGGTTGCCGCTGTGGGCGGACATCACGAAGGTATAGTGCCTCGTTTTATGGAACCCCTTGTGCATCAGTCTCTTTCTTCCATTGTATGGACTGATACGATGTCTGAAAGGAAGGAACTTATGAGGGAAGGGACCTGTGCTGTTGTTGCCCTGCCGGGAGGAATAGGTACATTGGATGAGTATATCGAGACTCTTACCCTCAGGAAACTGGAAAGGTATAAAGGGAAGGTTATAGCATTCAATTATAAGGGTTTCTATAATCCGCTGGTTTCTCTTTTGGATTATTATGTGGAGACCGGGATGCTTGATCTGAAATCACGTGAGCTCGCGCTTTTCCCGGAAACCGTAGATGAATTGTTGGCTTTGCTTTGATGTTCCGATGAATTTAAACGAGATAAAGATTTCCCTTGGGGAGGATTGGAAAAAGGTTGAGAGGGGACTCAGAGACGCTCTCCGAAGTGATATTGAACTTTTAGAAAAAACTAATGAAAGCATACTTTCCAATGCAGGGAAGATGCTCAGACCGTTGATTTCACTTCTTGTTGCAAAGGCCTGTACTCCGGACGGGACAGTTCCTGAGTCTGCAATATCTTTCGCCATTGCATCAGAGCTCCTGCACAACGCAACCCTTTTGCACGACGATGTGGCTGACGGAAGCGACTGCCGTAGAGGCTCTCCTACAGTAATGAGCCTTATGGGCCCTTCGGTATCAGTGCTGCTCGGAGATTATTGGTTGGTGAAGGCTATGGGCAAAGTCCTTGAGGACGAGAGACACGGTTTCAGGGTCATTAAATTGTTTTCAAAGACATTGAGCGACCTTGCCGAAGGTGAGATGCTCCAGCTCCAGAAGGCAGATGACGGCAACACTATGATGGAGGATTATATCAGGATTATCTTCTGCAAGACCGCATCGCTGTTTGAGGCATCGGCTCTCTCTGCAGCAATCGCATCGGACGTAGCTATGGCAATGGAAGATGCTGTGACCCGTTATTCGGTTGCTTTGGGACTCGCCTTCCAGATCAGGGACGATATTTTCGACTATTCTTCTGGAATGGATGTAGGAAAGCCTGTAGGAGTGGATATACTTGAGAAGAAAATCACCCTTCCTTTGCTCGGCGCTTTCTACAACTGTCCGGAAAGGGAAGCAGAAATCAGACGAAAAATAGGTGGTATAACGGATGAGGATTCTGCTGCAAGGGATGAAATAGTGACCTTTGTCAGGGAGAATAGGGGAATTGAGGCTGCCCAGACATCTTTGGAAGGCTACATTGATACAGCGGTGGAGGCTATTCGTGAACTGCCTCAGTCTCATTGGAGGGACTGCCTTGAGGAAATCGCCCGTTTTGTTGGGCAGAGAAATAAATGAATTATCTTTTGCGAAACTTGAGTAGATAATGAGATTTGCAGACATACCCGGCAACGAAGAAGTGAAGAAAGCCCTCGTGACGATGGCTGATACCGGTCGTGTAGCGCACGCTCTTCTTTTCTATGAGAACGAGGGTTGCGGTGCATTGTTGCTTGCCCTTGCGTATTACAGCTATCTCAATTGCAAACATCGCAACGGAGGTGATTCCTGTGGTGAATGCCCTTCCTGCAGGAAAATAGCCAAATTGATTCATCCGGACCTGCATTTCGTATATCCTACGAGTTCCGGATCTAAGGTTTCCGCATCGGAAAAACCTACATCGGAAGCTTATCTCAAATATTGGAGGGATTTGGTCCTTGCAAATCCATACTTCCTTGAAAATGAGCTTTATGAGACATTCGGAATAGAGGGAAAGTCCGGCAATATACCTGTTGCAGAATCCAAGGCCATCCTTGATGCCCTTTCTCTCACGTCCGTGGAAGACGGATATAAGGCTGTCCTCGTCTGGCTTCCGGAGAAGATGAATGCCGAGGCCGCGAATCGTCTTCTCAAAATCGTTGAGGAGCCTCCTCAGGACACCCTTTTCCTTTTCATCACTCACGCTCCGGAAAAAGTCCTCCAGACTATATTCTCAAGATGTCTGAGCATCAGGGTTCTGCCTCTTTCCAAAGAGGAGGTATCTAAAACTCTTATGGCTGATTTCAATGTGCCGAGGGAGGATGCCGCAGTCAATGCCGCCGTTTCGGGAGGCAGCATTGGAGTCGCTCTCCGTATGCTCGGGGATAAGGCTGATTCGGATATCTTTCTGGATTTATTCGGAGACCTTATGGACGGAATTTTTCGCCGGGACCTTATGTCGGTGCTGGAATGTTCGGAGCGGATTGCCGCTCTTGACTCTCGTGAGAAACAGAAGGCTTTCTGCTCATTTGCAGGGGATTGTATCCGGAAAATTTTTATGACGAGGCAGCAGATGGATGCAATATCCAATGTCCATTCATCCCAGTCGGATTTTTTTCGCACAGCTGCTTTAAAATGCTCTGATGACTATTGTATCAAAGCCTTGTCCTATTTTGACAAGGCCGCGGCTATGATAGGCAGGAATGTCAATGCCAAAATAGTGTTCTGCGATCTTGCTGACAGGATGTTCGTGTCGCTGTGATGCAGAGTAAATGGAATATATCATTATGAATGACAACGAAATAAAACAATATGACTGCTCCCGTGGATGTACCGTTGAAAGGAACTCTGCAGGCGAACTCCTTTGCAACTATCGTCAGGGATGCTGCAAGCTTGAAGTCTATGACTGGCTTCCCGGAGTGAAGCAGGAACTTTACAAGGACTATTTTGAAGTCCGCTTCAAGAATACCAGGAAAGGCATCTATATCAATGCTTCCGGTCAGACTGTGAAGACCGGGGACCTTGTGATTGTGGAGTCCGCTTCCGGTCACGACCTGGGCATCGTCACCCTCGAAGGTCCAATCGTGTCCAGACAGATGCTTTGCAAGAAGATTGATCCTTCAGTGACTGAGTTCAAGCGCATCTACCGAAAGGCGAAGGTATTTGATATAGAGAAATG
>JBJEBO010000123.1:0-3568 GCA_051870155.1 Candidatus Cryptobacteroides sp. | reverse complement strand
CAATGCATTGGTCGCACTAACCTTGATGATTGCTGAAAGCAAAACCGATGAGATGGATATAATGGTCAATGTGGTTGTCAATCTGATAAATGGAGATAATAAGTAAATTTAAATATGGGAGTTAAAAGGCAAGAAAGCATTCTAAAACACAACAACAATGAAAAGAAACATACCAGAATTCAAGTATATAGATGCCTGGCAGATACTCTGCCGGGAAGGATTAAATGGTACCATTGTGGATGACAAGAGCATGGGGATAATACTCCGAATTGAGAAGTTGATGTCAAAACTGGAGGTTATGGGAGACGACGAAAAGCGATTCTTCTGGATTCGTGCGACAAAAGGAGCCAAATCATACGAGTGGCTTCAGGTTTTGACAGCCCATTACAAGGACTTCCATTATCTGATGCTCAGCGATGGACAATATAAAACTGCAATCCTGAAGAACAAGGATGGTGTTGACTATGACTCGGGGACTAATTGCAAATATGATTATGAGAAAATCCTTTCCTCACTGGAGGCCCATATCAATGCTGTAATTAACTGGATTTGCGAGGACCCTGACGGATACAACAAGTATGTCAATCAGTATCTTCCGTATGACAAGCGGTATGGTGACATTCTGATGAAAACTTTGATAGCAATCGACAACAGATACGAGGACAAGGATGAGTCCAGGAATATCAAGACCATGGAAAAAGTAATGGCAACTATCCCTACAGAATACAGCAGGAAGACACTCCGCAATTACATTAGCGTGTGGTCAGCCGCATATCGTATTTTGGTGAAGTCACGTGCCGAATATGATAATGACAGGTTCATACAGGAGGAATTGCAGGATTGCACTGAAATGGATAATATCGAACTCTTCAAAAGATACAACTCAAAAGGGCATGAGATTGCTAGCCTTGACCTGGAGTCCGAAGAAGACTATAAAAAATGGTACGAGAACAACAACTCATTCCACTGTATGGATGTAGCATACGCGCGCATTCATCTTGGTTTTAGAGGCGAGTCTAAAGAATACAGGGAAGTCAGCGGCCCCTACCACTTTTCAATCTGGTTCAATGTTGGAGGATATTGGGATGAGGTTATGGATATTGCCATAGGCCTTTTCAATCAGGGAATCGTCCTTGAGGTTAACGATGCCGATGATATACTTGAATTCCTGAGAAAAGACTATATGGTCGGATTCCGTCCAAGGCCCGACAAGTATATGAACCGCGACGGCGTCAAGGTTCAGCGATCACTTCCTCACATCGGTGATGTGTCGAGAGAGGTCTATTGGAAAATAATACGGGCCACATCCTGGCACAAAGAGCCGGAGGTAAGACCTGTATCTGATGTAAAATAATACCAGGAAAGATGTGCTTGCTCGACTATTTTGCCTATCTTTGTACAACCTTGCCGTTGACTGTTTTCCGGCGCGGAATAGTGGTACTTCGGTATCGATGGTCATCACCGGCAGGTCTCGCCATTATTGCGTAAGTTACTTGAAATCAATCTATTATAAGTTGGCGCATCGGGAAATAACCCTTATCCTTTGACCGTCTTGCATAGACATCCACTCTCCCGTGGAACATCGAAAAGAAATACTTGGCCGTCTCAGGGGAAATGTCCAAAGGCTTTAACTCTTCAGTTGTTGGGGCAGCCGACATATCTTCCTTTAAATACGCCTCATAATCATACGGAATGCCATTCTTATCTAGTAGAGCTTTCAAATATGCAATCTCATCCTGATATTGTTGTACTATTGATGAAAACTTATTGTATAAAACCAAAACCACGTCACACCGATATAACACACGTTCTGAACTGTTCTTGAATGGCAGCAATACTGCTCAGCAACTCATCAAAACCCAAAGGGTCTTTCTCGTAAATGAAACTGTCCATCATATTGTTGTAATCATCCTTGAAGGCATCCACTACTAATGAAGGTGGCAAGAAGTTGATTACCTGAGGCAATTCCTTGCTGTAGTCTACATAGCTCGGATGATAGAACTTCTGCCTATGCTTAAGAATCTCTAGGTACAGATCTCCATCATCAAGGGCTTTGCGCATATACACTGTGTGGGAAAGTTTGTCCAAATCATATAAATGCCTTGACATCCTGCTTGTTCTCGGCTTGTCCTTTTGGAATTCCTCACAAAGCAGGAATGCTTTCTCCAGAAATGTTCTCGCCGGAGACACGGTCATGATTGTCTGGTTAAAAGCATTATCGATGTCTTCGCCAAACTCAGCAGAGCATATTTGCTGCACAAGTGAGGATATCGGCTTCATTTCATACGGTTCGGATAGAGAAAGGCAACTAACCTCAATCTTTACTACAGGTTTAGCATAAGACTTTGCTGAAGTGTAGCGAGAAGGATAGAACACATATAGCACGGCCGGGTCTTTGTCGTGGGATGTCTTTCTTACTTTACCTTCTTCTGCCGCCACCTCATTCTCATCAAGCACCTTTATCACAGGCAGCCCAAGAGCATTCATTTTTTCGCACAGTTCGTTTTTGAACTCTCCGAAGATGAAGTCCTGGTTCTTCTCCCTCAGATTGCGTATCTGTGTCATTGATGCACAATCAGCGCAAGCATATCCCTTCACATCCCGATAAAACGAGCGATTAAGAGCAATGTCAATATCTTCACTGAATCTGCTGATTATATCCCAGCCTTTGCTCAAACTTGTACCACCTTTGAAAAGAGAATATTCCGCAATGCTTGTATGGAACACCGCATATAGAACGGCAGTAACCCACCAATCCTTCTCCGCTGCAGCGTCATCAATGTTCTTGGTCTTCGCCACTTTTGCAATAAGCGCTGCCCGCTCATCCACGCTGTAATCAATCCATTTTGCCATAATCTACATAATCTATCGTCTAATCTGTTCAAGAATAAGTTTCTCAATCCAGGCTGGAGCCAGTTTCAAATCGGCCTCAAAGCGCCTGTCCTTCTCTACATCTGCAAGAATTGCCGGAATCTTTGCCTTCATTTCGTCGGTTATATTTTCGAGGCCAAGGCTTCGGAGAGCTTGTACCATAACCCCTATTACCTCATTGTTGTACGCGAAATTCTTTGGTGCAGCCCGTTTCAATACAACAGTTCTGCCATCGATATTTAGTTCCCTAGCCGTACCGGACGTCAAGAAGCAAGTTTTCATTGGAACTTGCTCTGACAGAGCGAGATAATTTGCAGCAGTTTCTCCGGTCGGACATATTTTTGCCTTATCGCGTTTGGCAATCTGGTTTACAATCTCCTCAATGGGCGGGTACGACACACCAAAGCGCGTTTTCCTCGCCTTGAGGTACACACCTTTTGAAATGCGCACCAGCAATCCTTCTTTCTCAAATGCAGAGAGCAATTTGGTGGCATAGTTTGCAGTAAGGCCCGGAAAAGAAGACGTGGTGAATATCGCGCCGTATTTTCCGCGCGTTATCTCTCGTCTAATTTTCTCTTTATCAGAGTATTCTATTCTACTTACATCCATAATAAGTGCAGAAAGTTTGCAAAAATTTCAGCACAAACTTACATAAAATCTTTCGATTTTACGCCAGTTGAATAAAAATCAAGACCGC
>JBJEBO010000122.1:0-3577 GCA_051870155.1 Candidatus Cryptobacteroides sp. | reverse complement strand
GATGCTAAAGCATCTCCAAACAAGGTGTTTCGCACTTGCGAAACTTAAGTTATTATTATTCTTCGTCATAAACAGTCCTGTCGGCATCTGCCCACAGGTCCTCGAGGCGGTAAAATTCCCTATATGCCGTCTGGAAAACGTGCACCACTATGTCCCCGAAATCCACAATCACCCAGAAAGCATTTTCCTTGCCCTGGGTTCTCAGAGCACGTCTTTTGCACTTTTCTGCCATCCTGTCTTCAATATTGTCCGCTATTGCGAGCACATTTGTGGATGAATCAGCGTTGCACACTATGAAATAATCGGAAATCGCGGTTCCTATTTTCTTGAGATCCAAGGAAACAATATTTTGGCCCTTTTTCTCTGCCATTGCCTCGGCGATGGTTTTCAATTCTTTGTTTGCAGCCATTCTTTATGGTTTTGTTATATTTGCGGTCACAAATATAATCAAAATCTGCACCAATGAAAAGTAATGCTGATATAATATGGCTTGAATCCACTGATTCAACGAATTCCGAAGCAGCAAGAAGGATTTCTGACATTGACAAATTGTCAGTCATATCTGCCAAAACCCAGACAAAGGGCCGGGGGCAGAGGGGAAATCTTTGGAAAAGCGAAAGCGGAAGGAATCTCACCTTCAGCATAGTCATAAAGCCGGGAATGGGAGAAATACCGGAAATTGCAGCAAGGGACCAATTTATTATCTGTGAACTTATCACGCTTGCTTTGAAAGACTCCCTTGCCTCCTGTGGCATTGAGGCGAGGATAAAATGGCCAAATGACATTTATGTCGGAAACAAGAAAATCTGCGGCATATTGATTGAGAACACCCTGAAAGGTGATTCAGTGGGGGCGAGTATTATAGGAGTCGGGCTTAATGTGAATCAGACGGACTTCCCGGAGGATTTGCCGAATCCTACTTCGATGAAAATCGAGGGAGGACGGGACTATGATGTGGAGAAGGTGCTTGAAGATTTGGTCGGGCGGTTCTGCAAATATTTGAATATGGCGGCTGATGATGGTGGACGGAAAGAATTGAGAGATCTCTATCTTGCTGATTTATACAGAAAAGATGAATGGCATTATTATGACCTTCCTCTTGAGGGAAGAGGGTTCAGAGGTATGATTCGAGGGATTTCCGGGATTGGAAATCTTTTGGTGGAGGATGAGGCTGGGCGGCGCTTTGAATTTGGTTTTAAGGAAATTGGGTATATCCTATAAAGTCAGCAACGGATGGCGGCTATTTCTGTCTGTGGATCTGGACTCTTGAACACAGCGCTTCCGGCGACGGCAATGTCAACACCAGCCTCAGCAAGCAGGGCGGCATTCTTGGATGACACTCCCCCATCAACCTCAATCAGGCATTCAAGATTATTCTCCAAGATGTATTTCTTCACCTTGCGGACACGATCATAAGTCTCCTCTATAAATTTCTGCCCTCCAAATCCTGCAAATACAGACATCACAAGCACGAAATCGCAATTGTGAAGATGTGGGAATGCTTTTTCTACAGGCATATCAGGATTGAATGCAAGACCTGCCTTCATACCGTTGGCTCGAATCAAAGCCAGTACTGAATCCGGATCTGACGATGCTTCAAGATGGAAACTGAGCATCGAAACTCCGCTTTTGGCAAACCTCTCGACATATTTCTCCGGATTGACAATCATCAGATGGGCATCAAGAGGTTTCTTTGCCTTGGAAGCAATTGCATCCACAACAGGGAAACCATAGGAAATATTCGGTACAAGTGTACCGTCCATTATGTCAAGATGGAAAAGGTCCGCATATTTGTCAACCATTTCCACATCCTTGTTAAGATGCAGAAAATCAGCGGCAAGCATAGAAGGGGCGACCAGCATAAATTATCCTATTCTTGAAATGACATCATTGAGAAGGAGGACGAATTTGTCCAATGAATTGAGGTCCAGACGCTCGCCTGGAGCGTGAACACCCCTGAGGGTAGGTCCGAATGAAATCATATCCAAATCAGGATATTTGATAAGGAACAGTCCGCATTCAAGTCCGGCGTGAATAGCCCTCACAACAGGTTTGTATCCGAAAAGATCCTTATAAGATTTTTTGCAGATCTCAAGAATCTTGGAATTCAGGTTAGGCCTCCAGCCTGGATATTCTGATTCGTGTCTCACCTTTGCACCAGCAAGCTTGAAGCAGGCTTCCACCTTGTCACCAGCCATCTTTCTTGCGGAATTGATAGCGCTGCGCTGACTGGTTCCGACTCTTATCTTGTTGTTTTCCAACATCTTGACTGATGCAAGGTTGGTGGATGTCTCTACAAGCCCCTTAAGATCCTGGCTCATTGCCAAGACTCCGTGAGGAGCGGCACAAAGTGCGGTAATCACCCTCCATCCGTCTTTGTTAGCTATCATAGAAGAAACAGCATCAGTCTTAAAGGCATAAACCTCGAGATCAGGCTCCACTGCTGCAAATTCAGACTTGACATCGGATGCAAAGCACGTGTAATCGTAAATAAGAGTATCTACATCCTCCACTGCTATTATGGCCCAAGCCTCTCTTGCAATGGCGTTTCTCTTGTTTCCTCCATCAATTGCACAAAGATTCATCTCTCCATATCTTTCAGGAGTGATGCTGATAGCGTGATAAAGGAATCTGGCAAGAATCTGGACTGCATTTGCCTTCCCTTTGTCGATATCATCTCCACTATGGCCGCCAGACGCATTGGAAACGCATATTTTGACAAAATGCCTTCCTTCAGGAATTGCTTCAGAATCATAAGTGAACTCGGCAGTCGTGTCCAGTCCTCCGGAACAACCTACGAAAAGCTCCCCCTCATCCTCGGAATCAAGGTTGATGAGAGTTTTTCCGGTAATGAAATTCGGTGAAAGGGCGAAAGCACCGTCAAGACCAGTTTCCTCTGAAACGGTGAAAAGGCATTCAATTCGTCCTGTAGAGTCGTCGCTCTCCAAAAGGGCGAGTTCCGCAGCCATTCCGATGCCGCAGTCCGCTCCAAGAGTGGTGTCTGGAGCTATCATCCAGCCATCCTTGATGATATATTTGATAGGATCTTTTGCAAAATCGTGGCCAACACCAGAATTTTTCTCACATACCATATCAGTATGACTCTGGAGCACGAGGGCAGGGACATTTTCCTTACCTTGTGACGCTGGTTTCACAATGAGTACATTACCGACTGAATCTGTCTTGTGTTCAAGCGAATGTTTTTTTGCGAAATCCTGAAGATAAGCGATAATCTTCTCTTCGTGTCCGGACTCGCGTGGAATCGTTGTGATTTCCTTGAAAATTTCCAATACTCTCTGTGAATCCATAATATCTGATGTTTATCTATTTTTCCGGGACAAGCATACGCTCGATATCCGTAACATATTGTCTGAAAGTCTTGTCTGTGGACATCAGGTCATTGACGGTGTTGCAAGCGTGAAGAACTGTCGCGTGGTCCTTTCCACCGGTCTTTGAGCCGATTACCGAGAGCGAACAGTTTATCAGATTCCTGGTCATATACATCGAAATCTGCCTGGCCTGAACGATTTGGCGTTTTCTCGATTTGGAAAGCAACATATCCTTGGTGAGATTGAAG
>JBJEBO010000121.1:0-3584 GCA_051870155.1 Candidatus Cryptobacteroides sp. | reverse complement strand
CATTGCAGCACCCTGGTATCTCCAATCACCATCGGACCAATTGGTCTGGAGGTCGTGTCCGCCTCCGGCCATCACATTTCCAAACCATCCCTTCATCATTCCAGGACGGAGAGAAAGGTCTATCACCGTCTCCTCCTCACCATCATCAATTCCTGTGAATGCCGCCTGATCTGATTTCTTTTCAACGACCTTAACCTTCTCAATGATTTTCGCCGGGATGTTCTTTGAGGCCAAAGACGGATCATCAAGGAAGAAGGTTTTGCCATCAATTGTGATTTTTGTGATGGTCTCACCGTTTGCAGTAATACTTCCGTCAGAACCGACCTCGATACCAGGCAATTTCTTGAGCAGTTGCTCAAGCATATCATTGTCCGTGGTCTTGAAAGAAGACGCATTGTATTCAATAGTATCTTTCTTGATTATAATCGGGTTACCGATTGCGGAAACACTTGCAGCCTCAAGGGTTTCCACATCCGGTGCCATCCTCACAATTCCCAAATCAACATTGCCCTCAATAGCTACTTTCTGCTCTATGGTCTTATAACCCATCATCTCCGCTTTCATCAGATATGTTCCCTTACGGATTCCAGTGATTTCCACCTTTCCTTCGGAGGTTGAAAGCGCATATTTATAAGCCTTTTCCTGACCTTCTTTAGTAATTGAAACTGTGGCGAATCCCACTGCCTCTCCCGACTGGGAGTCATTCAGAACCAACTTCAGGGAAAAACCGCCCTGTGCAAACGCCGCCAACGGCAAGACAACACTCAACATCAAGCACACAAGGCGCTTCAAACAAAAATCTGACATAAAATACGATTATATTTAACAAAAAAATGCGGGTTCCAAAATCCGCACGAATAATTAGACATAAGTCAAACGGGAAAGTTTAATTTGGTCAGAAAAAAATCAGGACTTTTTTTCATTTCTTGATTCTGTCAGGATTCGCCTCAAGAAATTTCTTCCAATCCGCCGATGCCCCGGTTCCTGCAAGTGGATTGGTGCTCTGGTAATGGTGGCAAAGTGCGAGGGCAAGAGCATCCGTAGCATCCAAATAATCTGGATTCAAAGTTACTTTCAATGTCTTCTGAATCATCATAGCCACCTGTTCCTTTGATGCGGCTCCGTTGCCACAAATTGCAATTTTGGCTTTCCTTGGAGCATATTCGGCTACAGGAACTCCTTTCATTACAGCTGCCGTAATAGCTGCTCCCTGAGCCCTCCCGAGCTTCAGGATAACCTGTGCATTTTTACCGTAGAAAGGGGATTCAACAGCGAGGGCATCCGGATGATGCTGATCTATCAATTCCTCCACTCCGGCAAAGATATTGGCAAGTTTCTCAAACGGTTCCTTGATTTTTCGAAGATCGAACACCCCCATATCGACATAATGGGGGTGATTCGACTCTACTTCGATTATTCCGTAACCGAGAATATTTGTTCCAGGGTCTATACCTAATATCTTCATATTCCAAGCGGAGACGAGGAATCTAATCAATATAATCAAACCCGGTATAAGGCCTCAATGCCTCAGGAATGTAAATCTTTCCGTCCTTCTGGTTATTCTCAAGCAAAGCGGCAACCACACGTGGAAGTGCAAGCGAACTACCGTTGAGAGTGTGGGCGAGGTTGATTTTTCCATCAGCATCCTTATACCTGAGTTTCAGGCGGTTAGCCTGATAAGACTCAAAGTTTGACACTGAAGAAATTTCAAGCCATCTGCCCTGGGCTGCAGAATAAACCTCAAAGTCGTATGTGATTGCTGAAGTGAAGCTCATATCACCGCCACAAAGGCGAAGGATTCTGTATGGAAGACCGAGTTTGCAAACAAGACCCTCAACGTGCGCAATCATCTCATCCAAAGCGGCGTATGAATTCTCAGGCTTTTCGAGTCTTACGATTTCCACCTTGTCGAACTGATGCAGGCGGTTGAGTCCGCGCACATCTTTTCCATAAGAACCGGCTTCGCGGCGGAAGCAAGGAGTATAGGCAGTCATCTTCACAGGGAAATCTTTCTCAGCGAGAATCACATCTCGATAAATGTTAGTAACAGGAACCTCTGCAGTCGGCACGAGATAATAATTATCCACAGTAGCGTGATACATCTGTCCCTCCTTGTCAGGGAGCTGACCGGTACCGAAACCTGAAGCCTCATTCACCATCACAGGAGGTTCAACCTCAAGATAGCCTGCCGCCGTGTTGTTGTCGAGGAAGAAATTGATAAGAGCTCTCTGGAGCCTTGCTCCCTTACCTTTATATACAGGGAAACCTGCACCGGTGAGTTTCACACCGAGGTCGAAATCTATGATATCATATTTCTTTGCCAATTCCCAATGAGGAAGGGCATCAGGTCCAAGCTGAGGGATTTCGTTGCCCATCTTCACGACCACATTGTCCTCAGCGCCCTTTCCCTCAGGCACCTGTGCGCAAGGAAGGTTCGGAAGAAGGACTGCGAGGGAGTCAAGTTCCACCTGATTCGCAGCAGACTGCTCCTCAATCGCCTTTGAACGTTCCTTGAGGGAAGCTACTTCAGCCTTCACGGCATCAGCCTCTTCCTTCTTGCCCTGTTTCATCAAAGCGCCAATCTGTGACGCTTTCTGTTTCTGCTGAGAAAGTATGGAGTCCAGCTCCGTTTGGAGCGCCCTGCGGTTCTTGTCGAGTTCAACGATTCTCGTCACAGTTTCCCGCGCATCAAAATTCTTTACTGCAAGCCTCTCAATCACAAATTCAGGATTTTCACGAAGCAATTTCAGTGTCAGCATATTTATAAATATTAATTAGTTAATTATATCCAAAACAAAAGAGGACCCAACTCGCCACGGAGTCGCAGTCCTCTATCTCTGATGACAGACAAATGTCTCCCGGCTTAGTTCTCAAAAGGAAGAACCGAGACGAAAGATTTGCCTTCTGCCTTCTTGCAAAAGCTAACTTTTCCGTCTATGAGGGCATAGAGAGTGTGATCCCTACCCATTCCGACGTTCTGACCCGGATTGTGTACAGTACCTCTCTGGCGAACGAGAATGTTGCCAGCTTTCACAACCTGATCACCGAATTTCTTGATACCGAGTCGCTTGCTATGTGACTCACGACCGTTCTTGGAACTACCGACGCCTTTTTTATGTGCCATAATAAATCCTCCTGAAAATTAAGCGATCTCGTTGATCTGAAGTTTAGTAAGATACTGACGGTGTCCGTTCAGTTTCTGATAACCTTTACGACGTCTTTTCTTGAAAACAAGGACTTTGTTTCCTTTGCAAGAGTCATCAAGGACAGTTGCTTTAACGACTGCTCCGTCCACATACGGTGCGCCGACCTTTACGGCTCCCTCGTTGTCAACGAGAAGCACTTTGTCGAACTCTACAGCAGCACCCTTTTCAGCCGCGAGGCGGTTGACAAAGATTTCCATACCAGCCTCTACTTTAAACTGCTGGCCTGCAATATCAACAATTGCGTACATAAAAATAAAAAACTTAAAAGTTTTGGCTGCAAGCGGTTGAAAATCAACTCTTTATCATAAGCTACACAACCTTATATCCACTATTGGAGTGCAAAGATAGCAATTTTGTTTGAATCTGCAAACAAAATTG
>JBJEBO010000120.1:0-3594 GCA_051870155.1 Candidatus Cryptobacteroides sp. | reverse complement strand
CAGACGGACAAGGAACTTGTCGCCCTTTTCAATATGAAGGAAGGGAAGACTGGCTATAGGGTGTATGTCAAGCCGATAACGGTTGACAGAACAGGTCTTGGACCGCGTAAGGTCGCTACCGAACTTTTGAAGGGATATGTCTCGGAATTGGAGAAGATAGTTTTGAAATATCCTGACCAGTGGTTCAATTTTTACGATTTTTGGAAGCTTGATGCATAAACTTGGATTCATATCTGCTAATAATTATACCGACCCTTATCCTGTGTATCCCATAGGTGTGTCCTATCTTATGACATATCTTGAGGGCAGAATGCCGGATTGCGAAATGAGTCTTTTCGATTTCAATCTCGATGGAAGTTATGAACAGATGCAGGACTGGTGCAGGAAAGGAGGATTTGATGCCATAGCCATTTCGTTGAGAAACATAGATGACAACAACATTTTGTCTGAAAATTGTTTTGTGAACCATTACATAGTCATAGTAAGGGCGTTGAGGGAAGTCACGGATGCAAAGATAATCGCCGGTGGACCGGGATTCTCGATATTCCCGACATTGCTTTATGAGCGCTTGGGAATAGATTTCGGAATCAAGGGAGAAGGTGAGGAGTCTTTGTACGGAATATTGAATGCTTTGTTCAACGGCAAGGATTGGAAGGATATGGAAGGGCTTGTTTACAGGGATGGAAGCGGAAAAATAGTTGTCAACCCAAGAAAAACATTCGTCAAGTCACCGTGCCTGAGGATGAATCCGGATTCTGTGGAATATTATTATGAGAAGAGCGGAATGTTGAATGTCCAGACCAAAAGAGGATGTCCGTTCAATTGCATTTATTGCTCATATCCCATAATAGACGGAAAGACGGTCAGGAATCTGGATGTCCGTACCGTTGTGGAAAACATCCGGGAGATGTATTCAAAATATGGGATTGATTATTTGTTCTTTACAGATTCTGTATTCAATATCGACCGTGCATATAATGAAGAACTTTGCCATAGCATAATAGATGCCGGTCTGAAAATCAACTGGGGAGCATATTTCAGTCCACGCAATCTGACTGAAGAAGATCTGGCACTTTATAAGAAGGCCGGACTTACTCACATAGAATGGGGAACAGACACCCTTGCGGATGCTACCCTTGAGAGTTACAGGAAAAACATCACCTGGGAGCAGATTCGCTCAACAAGCAAATGGGCTTCAGACCTTGGAATCTTCTATGCGCATTTTATGATACTCGGAGGATATGGCGAAACTGATGCGACGCTTGCTCAGACCTTCGAGAGAAGCAGGGAATTGGGTTTCACCGTATTTTTTCCGTATATCGGGATGAGGATATATCCTGGCACCCGCCTTTTTGATATAGCAGTTGAGGAGGGATTGGTCAGGAGTGCTGCGGAGCTTGTGGAACCTGTGTATTATGTGTCGAAGGATGTGAACCTTGACAATGTCAAGGAACTTGCGAGGGCATCGGGACAGAAATGGATTTTCCCAGGGGAAGGAAATGATGAGTTAATTGCAAAATTCCGTGCGAAACACTGCCGGGGACCTCTTGGGGAATATTTGAGATATTAGGAATGGAAACTATACATTTTGATATATTGGAACTGATTCCGCAAAGGAAACCTTTTCTTTTTGTGGATGAACTGATTGATTTTGAGCAGGATTCGTCCCTTACCACTTTCAGGGTGCCGGAGGATGGCATCCTGGTCAGGAATGGACGTCTGAGCGAGGCAGGGCTTTTGGAGAACATCGCCCAGAGTTGTGCTGCGAGGATAGGTTATATCAACAAGATAAACAACAAGACCATCCTTCAGGGAGTCATAGGTTCCGTAAAAGATTTCAAAGTGGAGTTTCTTCCTGAAGTGGGGAGCGTCTTGACTACCCGCATAGAGGTCTTGAATGAAGTATTCGGAATCACTTTGGTGAACGCCCGTTCTGAATGTGCATCAGGGACAGCAGCGACTTGCCAGATGAAGATTTCACTTATAGGAATGTGATTATGACGGTAATAACGGGACATAATATTTACACTGGCCTCGGTTTTGGCAGCGATACGGTTTACTCATTGGCAAAACAAGGCATTACTGACCTGAAACGTCGCGAAGGGACATTTGGGATACCTGATCCTTTCGTGGCTTCCTTGTTTGACCGTGATGAAATAGATGCAAGATATGCGTCAAGAGATAATCACGGCGTACTTACATATATGGAAAAGGCTATGATTCTGTCGGCTGAAGATGCCTTGTCTATGGCTGGAGTGGATCCGTCTTCACCGGATACCATTTTCATCTTTTCTACGACAAAGGGAAATGTGGATCTTCTTGAGACTTCACCGGACGGAAGTGACACTGCCCTTCCTTTATGGCACAGTGCGGAAATTGTTGCACGCCATTTCGGAAATCCCAATGAACCGATTTGTGTTACAAATGCTTGTACATCAGGTATTTGTGCTCAAATTGTGGCAAAAAGAGTGATGGAGAAGGACGGATATGTGAATGCCGTCGTGATTGGTGCGGACTTTCTATCGAAATTCATTGTTGCTGGTTTCCAGTGCCTTAAGGCCCTTTCTCCGGAAAGATGCCGTCCTTTTGACAAGGACAGGACTGGATTGAATCTCAGCGAGGCGGTGGCGACCATAGTCCTTTCATCTGAGGGAAGAGGAATCGGAATGGAGCTTGAAGACGGATGCATCCGCAATGATGCCAACCATATATCGGCCCCTTCCAGAACTGCCGTGGGGCAGATTTCTGCCATTGAAAAAATTGTTGACTTAGATAAAGCTTCGGATATTGCCTTTATAAATGTGCACGGAACTGCAACTGCATACAACGACAATATGGAAAGCGTTGCAATCCACTCCTGCGGCCTCGATTCTCTTCCTGTTGTGAGCTATAAGAGTGAGTTCGGACATACATTGGGGGCTGCCGGTGTACTTGAAACCATCATTTCCTGTTTGGCGCTCAAGGATGGACTTGTGTTCCCTACTCCTGGCTACAGGGAGAACGGTGTTTCATACAAATTGAACATATCCGAAAGTTTGCGTGAGGTAAAGGGCAGGAGATTTTTGAAAATAATGTCAGGCTTTGGAGGCATAAATGCCGCTGTTTTGTATAGATTTATCGGAGATGAGTAAAATAATATCATATTGCACCATTCCAACGGAACCATCCGGACTTGTCGGGATGTACCGTTCTATGGATATAAATTATCCGAAATTCTTCAAGATGGACAATCTCTGCAAAGCGGGGTTCATCGCTGCGGAAATTGTTTTGGGCAAGGTCGGGCTGCGTTCTGAAGAGCCAAAGCCAGATATGGCCATAGTGCTGGTGAATAGCAGCTCGTCCACGGTGGATGACATTGAATTTCAGAAAGGGCTTGCCGATGGGGAATATTTCCCATCTCCATCTCTCTTCGTATATACGCTTTCGAATGTAGTTTGCGGGGAAATCGCCATAAGGAACAAAATTTTGGGAGAGACCTCCTTTTATGTACAGAAAGAATTTTCTCCTGAGTTTTTATTCCGGGCTATTGGCTGGACTTTGACCGATGATACCGCTGAATATGTTTTGTGTGGCTGGGTTGAATGCCTTGGAGCA
>JBJEBO010000119.1:0-3600 GCA_051870155.1 Candidatus Cryptobacteroides sp. | reverse complement strand
TTTCCATTTCCCACCCTGAAACATTCCGGAATTTCGGCTGTGCTTGTATATATAGGTGTGAGATATGAAGTGGCTGCGTCATCTGTTCCGAACCAAATCAGACCTCCGATTACGTCAGGGAGCCATCCTCTGGACTGGCCTACGAACCAGAATCCGGTCTGCTGTGTTGCTATCGCCCTTTCATTAATATAATTATGTCCATCGTGCTCGAAGCCCATAGGTCTCCATCTGTATGGAAGAGCATTTCCGCCGGCTCCTATGTCAGTAGTCATATCCATCGGTGTGCCTTCGAAATGGTCTCTCATCACGTCAGCTACATCTTTTACTGAAATCTTGCGTGAAGGTTTTACAAAGAGAGGGAAACGTTTGGTCTTGTCATACCCCATCGCGTAGTCGATATAGTCGTTGGCGTCCCTCGTCACAAGGTTGCCCAGCTCGTCCTCGAAGGTGAATTTGCCGTCACAAAGGATGTTGAAAGCGCTCCAAGCCCTTGATTCACAGGCTCTCATTGCACTGAAATCGAGGGGTGCATAAGCATCGCAGAAGCTGAAGTCCTTGTCCTCACCCTCGAAATATCCCATCTCTCTTGCAAAAGAAATGACATCAGGGGAGTAGAGGCAATTTTCAGGGTCGTTGAGAGGGAAGGTGCTGATTCTCGCCTGGTTAGCGTGTGAACATATATATCCGTCAGGGACTCTCCTTGCCACCCAAACTATACCTTTGCGTACATTTTCGCCATTCTCGATTTTGGTGCCTTTCCCGATTACTTCGAGCACCCATACCTCGTTGGTGTCAGCGATGGAGAAAGATTCTCCGCTTGAAAAATAACCGTAGGTGTTGGCAAGGTCGGTCATCACCTGGATTGCCTCACGCGCCGTGGTTGCTCTTTGAAGGGCAATGTAAATCATTGAACCATAGTCCATTCTTCCGGTGCTGTCTTCCAATTCGTGACGACCTCCGTATGTGGTCTCGGCTATTATCAGCTGGTGTTCATTCATATTGCCCACTGTCTGCCAGGTTCTTGCAACCTGAGGAATTTGTCCGAGATATTTTCCTGAGTCCCACTCATTTACGTCAAGCATAGCTCCTTTTGGCCACACTCCGGCAGGTTTGTAGTACAGTTCGCCATAGAGTTGGTGCGAGTCTGCCGCGTAAGAAATCATATTTGAACCGTCCACGCTCGCGCCCTTTGTGACGAGGATATTTGTACAGGCAAGGGATGGGGTTACAGAAAGGGTAAGTGCTGCAAATGCTGTGGCAGCCAGAGTAAAGACTTGCTTTTTCATATTCTAATTCATAATTTTGCAAACGCAATGGGCTATTGGAACCAGCCACATAACTGACAAAAATATCAATAAAAATGAATAAATCAAAATCTATGGTCTTGGCGGTGGTTTTCTTTTTGATGCCGTTTTTCTGTCAGACCGCTTTCGCACAGGAACAGCAACAAGAGTATGACACTGCGGAACTTGCAGCAAAGGAGGCCGACAGGCTCCAGTCCCTTCTTGATCTTGAAGACTGGCAGGTGTTCTACGTGGATTCCACCCTTGTTACCAATTATGAAGCAATGGATATGGAACTCAGGGAGTTACAAAGGGCGAAAGTGGGTAATATGGACTTGTATATCTCCGTTCAGGACAAGTGGATGGAAAAGACAGATCAGTCATATAAGAACATTTTCACTGAGCAGCAGTGGGAGGTTTATCTGAAAAACGGGGCGGCAAGGGCGCAGAAGCAGAGGGAAAAACGCAGAGCAAAGGCAGAAGGTAAAAAATAACGGAATTATGGATTTTTTCAAGGTTATAGAAAACAGGCACAGTGTCAGAAAATTTGCTGACAAGCCGGTTGAAAGGGAACTTTTGGAGGCGATAGTGTCAACCGCTTCCACAGCACCGTCTTCACGTAATAGCAAAAGTACGGCGCTTATGATAATTGAAGATCAGGATACGATTAGCGCCCTCTCTGAGATGAGGGATTCTGGATCGGCGTTTATGAAAGGTGCTAAGGCTGTGATTGTTGTGACCGGCGATGAGTCCAAGACCGATCTCTGGGTGGACAACTGCGCTATTTCTGCAACTTTCATCCAATTGGCTGCCACCGCATTGAAGCTTGGCAGTTGCTGGGTTCACATCAATGGACGTCCGCGCCGCAAGGATGCTCCCGATGGAGAGACAGCTGAGGATTATGTAAAGGAACTTCTCGGTATCAGAGACGGTTTCCGGGCATATTGCGCTGTTGCAATCGGTTATCCTCTGGAAAGCGAGGTCTGATTTGCGGTCTGATTTGCGGTCTGATTTGCGGTCTGAGGAGCCATTATAAAAGATTTTAATGCCCCCATTCGACCGCCATATTGCAAAAATCATTATCTTTGCGTGTTTGAATTAATTATAAGAAGACTAAAATGAAGCAGGAAATAGAGGCCTTGATGGCACAGATTGAGAATCTCTCTTGCAAGAAACAGCAGGAGATTGAAGAAGCAAGGGTACGCCTTCTCGGAAAGAAAGGCGAGATCACAAGGCTGTTTGAAGAATTCCGCACGGTCGCTCCGGAAATGAAAAAGGAGTTCGGCCAGAAATTGAACCAACTGAAGAATGCCGCTTCAGCAAAGATAGAGGAACTCAAGAGGCAGGCTGAGGAAAGCGCTGTGTCTGAGGCGCCTTCTTGTGACCTCACTAAGCCGGGAGACTCTTATCCGCTCGGTTCCCGTCATCCGGTGTCCATCGCAAGGGAAGAAATCATATCCATTTTCCGCAAATTCGGTTATGATGTAGCCGAAGGACCGGAAATCGAGGATGACTGGCACGTGTTCGAGGCGCTTAATTTCCCTCCTGACCATCCCGCTAGAGAAATGCAGGATACTTTCTTTGTCACTTCAGGCACTAATCCTGTCCTTCTCCGCACCCACACTTCCTGTGTTCAGGTGAGGGCGATGGAAAACCTTCCTCTTCCGATTAGGATCGTATGCCCGGGCAGGGTGTTCAGAAATGAGGCGATTTCAGCCAGAGCTCATTGCATCTTCCATCAGGTTGAGGGTCTCTATATTGATGAGAATGTGACATTTGCAGATATGAAGCAGGCAATTCTTCTTTTCGCCCGCGAAATGTTTGGTCCTGAAACAAAGATCAGGATGCGTCCTTCATATTTCCCATTCACTGAGCCTTCAGCTGAAGTTGACGTAAGTTGCAACATCTGTCACGGAAAGGGTTGCAATGTCTGCAAGGGTACAGGCTGGCTTGAAATCCTCGGCTGCGGAATGGTGGATCCGAATGTCCTTGAAGCATCCGGCATCGACAGCAAGAAATATAGCGGATTCGCATTCGGAATGGGTGTTGAGCGCATCGCAATGCTCAAATGGCAGGTCAAGGACCTCCGCAACTATTTCGAGAACGACCTTCGCTTCCTGAAAGAGTTTGAGACGGCATATTAGTATGCCGCCTCATTTTAAGGAATATTCCTAAGGTTTTTTCAAAAAAAAATTTGGAGATAAAGAAATTATACCTATCTTTGCAATCCCAAACGAAAAGTACGGGAGTTCATTAAACGATTTGCGGAAATAGCTCAGTTGGTAGAGCACAACCTTGCCAAGGTTGGGGTCGCGAG
>JBJEBO010000118.1:0-3602 GCA_051870155.1 Candidatus Cryptobacteroides sp. | reverse complement strand
GTAACCGTCCCTACCATCTAATACTTTTAATCCCATCCGACCTGACCGCCGGTTGGGGTTCCAATTAATAAAATTTGAAGACTCCAAAACTGACAGGAATATATGAGAAAACCGCATTCCCATATCCCATTGGCAATCCTCGTCTGCCTTCCGCTCCTCTTCTCCTGCCTTGCAGTTGAAACTTTGAGCCCGGAAGAAGGACCTGAGGACAGGGAAATTCGTGTCAGCACCCCGCTCGTCTCTCCTTCTACAAAGGCTGTGAGCGGGGAAATCGGCATAAATTACGATATTAATGAAAGCTTCGGAGTCTATGGACTTTATTATCAGTCAGGCAATTTTGCTTCCTGGAAAACTGTCGCATCCGGCGATTCCGACTATCCTGACGGCAGCCAGATTTATATTGACGGTGCCGAATTCCTCTATGACCCCTTGATTGATGACACTTCATCTTCCACCGACCCCAATGGAGGTTCAGGAGCCTGGAGCGCAAATCCGTCATACTATTGGCCTAAATATGGAAAACTCGCTTTTGCCGCCTGGTCCCCATATCGTGCGAAAGACGCCTGCTCTTTGTCTTACGCTGATGACGGCTTCCATTTCAGCGATTTCACCACTTCTTACGACGGCAGTTCCCATTATGACCTTATGTATAGCGACCGTGTTGTGGACAAGACTGCCAGCGTGGGAGCAAGCGCCATTTATGACGGCATCGACCTTCAATTCCATCACATCCTTTCTTCTGTGAAATTCCTCTCGAAATCCGGTTCGTCATCCACAAAGATAAGGGTAAGCAAAATCGTGGTATATGACATAGTCCGCAAGGCTGATTTCAATATGCCATCCTGGACCATATCCACAATGTCTTCTACCGATCCTGAATATGATACCTATTATTATACTGAGTCAAATCCCCTCGTGGTCTATCTTGACGATACCTATACAGAAGAAAATGTGCTTTCTACATCCTCATATAAGGAAACGGGTTTCGTACTTCCGATTCCGCAGGACATAACATCAGCTAAATTCAAAGTCTATTATTCAGTGCAGCTTGGAACGGCGGATCCTGTCCCTACGGTATCCTCTCCTATAAATCTCGGAGGTCAGACAATCAGCAGCGGAGAGGGCGCCGGTACAGCGCTGAATGAGTGGAAAAAGAGCACGAGATATACCTATTCACTCGTCCTCGGGTTGCAGCAGATTAAATTCAATGTAAGCATTGAAACTTGGAAAGATAGTTCAGATAAAGATATTTCGGAATGATGATCAAGAGATATAGAATATTGTATTTGTCATTGTCGGCACTTCTTTTTATGGGAGGTGCGCTATCGTGTCGCAAAGACCCGGCTCCGGATATTGAACCATCCGAAAAGATGGTGCGGTGGGGAGTGGAGGCTGTGGATGGGTTCGACACAAAATCTCTTGCTGAGAATGTCACTGACTTGCAGGACTTCTGTACACCTGAGGAACAAGGTGGAGCAGGCAGGAAAATAGGCATCTGGGCGGATTACAATATCGAGATTGACGGAAAACAACATACAGTGAGCGATGTCTTTGCCGGAACAATGCTATATTACAACCCATCAAGTTCGGCAACAGATACGAAGTGGGAATATACAGGAGATCCTGCTTTCTGGGTTCCGGGAGGAAAATATATATTCAGGGCCTATTGTCCTGCAGGTGATGACAAAATCAACATCCACGAGAACTCCACCGCAAAGGTGTTCATTATGGATTATAATACTCTCACCACCCAGAGGGATCTTCTTTTGGGATTCAATTCTTATGATACGGTCACAAAGAAGGATGCAGATGGTGCAGATAAGGAAATGTCAGATCCTGTAATGTTCAATTTCAAGCACGCTATGTCCGCCTTGAAATTCGTTTTCAAATTCTATGAGGACAAGGATCCGAGCAAATCATTCTATTCAACAGATTACCTGACATCCTGCTGGCTCGAAACAACTGTTGATGAGGTATTTGCAGTCACTGGTCTTGTGACTTATGGTAATGATACTGAACAGGAAGGAACTATAACTTGGTTTGAGAGTTATGCTCCGAACAAGGGAATGCCTATATATAAATGGGAGAATACCGATGGAGTCCTTTTTGAAAACATCAATGGGGGAAGCAAGACTTATGCGACGGCATATAGTGCGAAAGGTTCTGGCGGTGTGGGCGATGCCTTCACTGAGCACGACGGATGGCTGCTGATTGTGCCTCAGAAATCAGAAAATCTGACTCTCAAATTCAAGACGAAGGCAGGAAAGGACGCTGAGTTCTCTCTTTCAATCCCTGCAAAAACAGGTACATCCGTCGCAGCGGACGGGACGGTGACAGAGTCGGCTGACGGCACTGACTTCGCCCCGGGCTGGAGATACACCTACACGATTTCCATCACCAAGACCGACGCCCAACTCACCCTCGGCATATCTCCGTGGAACAGGCTCGATTCTTCGTATGATATTATATTCTGATGATTATGAGATATTTATATACATATTTCCTTTCGTTTGCGTTTGCCCTCACTTTCCTTTCCAGTTGTGACAGGAATCGCACAGCGCCTCTTTCCCCGGAGCCTTGCGACCTTGTCCTTGACCTGATGGTACCCCAGATCAGCCTCGGCACCAAAAGCCAATATACTCCTGGAGACGGCAATCATATCGTGGACAATCCTTTCAGCGACCCTTCCGGATGGAAGGCCTGGGAAAGGGCACTTGACGGGCAGGGAATGTATAAGATGACGGTTTTCCTGATAAACAAAAGCGAGGGAGGTAAACTGGTGGGATATAGGAATATATTTTATACGGCGGCAGATAATAAAGGAGACATATATTCAGAGGGTAGTGACGAGGGGGCAAACGGATGGGTGGATAGCGATGGGAATGTTGTAACTGATGCCCATTATGGGAATAGGGCCAAGGTTTCATTCCTTTATGACCATCCGGTGCATAAAAATGCAAGCGGAGAGAGTCCGGAAAGGCTCGTCAGAGGAGATTACCGCATTGTCGTCTTTGCCAATTGTTCGGCTTGTCCCGAACATCTTGAAGGACAGCCCGGTTCAACTCCTTATGGAGGTATGGAAAATAAATCCGGTACGAAAATCACTATATATTCTGAAGGGATTATGGACGAATTCAATAACAGTTTCGACTCATATCCGGATGGTAAGGTTTTTTCTTCGTACGAGCATTATGACGAATTGTACAATTGGATGCTCGAAGCTGCCATAGGTTCTGATGGCGTTACCAGTGAATACCTTTGCAAACCCACACCTATGCCGCTTACCCTTGTTGAGGATATCGAACTTCAGCCTGGACTTAACAAGATTACCGGCAATCTGCTCAGGGCACGGTCGAGAATCAGGATTGCCATAGAGAACAATGCTGATTATGAGCTTACTGTCCACGACCTTGCTTTCAGCAGTAATTTCTCAAAGGCGAATTCATATTTGTTCTATAATCCCGACGACCAGGACAGGGTATATGATATTGCGGGAGTTTCCAAGGGAGCTCCAAACTCCCAGTCAGACAATGCTTTGATTTCTTTTGTTCCGGACAAGAAAATCTCTGCACGCTCCACAGCCTTGCTTTTCGATGGATATG
>JBJEBO010000117.1:0-3603 GCA_051870155.1 Candidatus Cryptobacteroides sp. | reverse complement strand
CATCTTCGCGAACTGAATGTACATTTCCGTGGAGTTGAGGAGCATATATAATTAAATATTTATTTTGTGAACTAACTGTGGATTCATAGATTGCTATACTACAGAGTCCAAAATAGAGTCTGGTTATAAGTTTGACATCAAGGATTTTCCGAGGAAGAAATAGCGAATGTGGTTAGTAGTATATTGAAGAATATTTTTAGATAACACTTGTAATTGGAAACGATTATGGCGAAAGTGTGTTTGTTCCCAATTTCTGTAATTAATCTTGGAACTATGTCCACTGTTGAATGATAACTAATTACAAACATTATGAGCAAGTTAATAATTAGGGGGGGGGATAATAGCCAATATATATCACTGGACTCATCCCAATGTCCCGGAAGATAGGATTCCTTATTACTACAAACGGTCAATTATCGGCGAGATTTGGCATCTCATACGGAAAGGGATTTGTCAAAACATTGCTCCAAACTGTGTGCTCACTCCTGTCCGTATTGCATTGTATCGTCTTTGTGGATTCAAGATTGGCAAGAATTGCTTTATTGGGATGAAATGTTATCTTGATGATTTGTGCTCGGACAAGATTGTAATTGGCAATAATGTTACAATCAGTTATGGGGTGTATTTCGCTTGTCACGGGAAGAAGCAAGGGCACAATAGAATTGTGATAAAAGATGGTGCATATATTGGAATGCGTGCCAGTGTTGCAGCAAGATACAATCTGGAGATTGGAGAAAACGCAGTGATTGGTGCGATGAGTTTAGTCAATAGACCTGTGGCAGATGGTGAAACTGTGGTGGGAGTACCTGCAAAACCGATAACCAATATGGAGGCTATGGCAAGAGGAGAAATATAGTGCTTTGGTGACGGTAATTGAAGGACATTTTTCATATTAGACGATACAAGACAAAAGAATTTCATTAACTTTGCCAAATAACAAAAAACTATCTATTGCAACAATAATGTTTAAAAACATCGAAATAGATCGCTTTAGAGGAATCAAGCACTCTTTAATCGAAGGATTCAGGCAGATTAATCTTTTCTTTGGAAAGAACAATTGCGGAAAATCTACGTTACTTGAGTCTTTATTTCTTGCTTGTGGCCTATCGAATCCACTACTTCCTGTGCATGTAAATCTGATGCGTGGATACGCTAAGTCTCGTTTAGGTGACCTCAAATTGGATTTCTATAATTTGGACTCATCTCGGCCTATTCACATCAGAATGAAAGATGGTGAAATAAGAGATTTAAACATCTCTCTTTTCGAACAGACTCAAGAAGACGTTGCTTTGAAATCAGACGGGACTAAAATCCTGTCTAATCTCGAAGAAAGTAAATATGGACTTCAATTTGACTTCACGATAAACGGCAAAGCATTTTATTCACAACTTCGTTTTGACTCATCAAAGCCTCAAAGTGCAACCCGCATAATTCCAGAGCATTATGAAGAGTCTTTAAGATGTGTATATTTAAGCCCGAAGTACGATTTTAATGCTTCGATTCAGGGGCTGAAAGACATTCTTCAGAACAAGGATGAACATTTCATAGTGGAAGGTTTGAAACTCATTGAACCTCGCGTTAAGGATTTTGTCTTTAGTGATGACGAAATGCTTGTTGACATAGGTCTGGAAAAACGTATACCTATTAATGTAATGGGTGATGGAGCAAGAAAAATTGTTTCGCTTCTTACTGCTATATTTGATTGCAAAGATGGTCTTTTGCTCGTTGATGAAATTAGCAACGGATTCCATCATACAGTAATGCGTGACTTGTGGAAGGTTCTTATTGATGCTGCGATTCGCAATAACACTCAACTATTCATTACTACACATGATAACGACTCTATAAAAGGACTGAGGGATGCTGCACTTAATATTTATAGTGAACAAGTTGCTGCATTTAAACTTATAAAAACCTCCGATGATGAGCTCAAGGCATTTCACTATTCATTAGAAAGCCTAGACTATTCAATTAACCAAGAAATAGAGGTAAGATGATTATGAATAAAATTTTCATCGAAGCAAAACATCAAGATACTTCAGAATATCATTTCATCGTTACACTACTTAAAACATTCTTTCCAGACAAGGATTGTACAATATATTGCATTGATGGCATTGGCAATCTGTTTAATGAAACGATATGCAACCAAATATCATTAGCTCAACTTAGCGGAGACCAAGTTATTATACTTGCTGATGCCGACACAATAGCAAAGGGGTATGGATACGATAAGCGTAAACAGGAAATTGTTAACGGAATGACCGCCAAAGGAATCACATTCCCTTATTTCATTTATCCCAATAATAGCAGTGATGGGGATGTTGAGGACCTAATGCTAAAAGCTGCACGTCGAGATTTACATAAGGTTTTCTTCGACTGTTTTGAAGATTATGAAAAATGCGTATCCGGCGTTAAAGATTCTGAAGGTGAGCCGATGTACAACGTGCCTAATTTAAAAGGTAAATTGCACACATATATGAGCGCACAGAAGTTGTCTAGGAAGTTTAAAGATAGATTCGGTAGAGGTGACTGGTTATTTGAGAACATTAAATTCTGGGATTTAAATGTTAGTGATTTAGATGCACTAAAGGCATTCCTTGCAGCTAATCTTAAGTAAACAATGGTCTCTTGTCCATTCGTCAAAGTTTACAGCGAATTTAGGTCACATCTGCGACAAAGCATAGAGCGGACAGATGCGGACGTGGCGGACGGCATCGGAGTCTTCTTTGTCGATGTAATCAAATGAACCAAAGTTTTCCAATGAGCAGCGAACGGCATCGGTGAGGTGTTTCTCACGCATAAACAGCCATAGGCTTTTCATACCTCCCTGGGTGCCTGCTTTCACCTCAATTGGAAGAATATGCATATCCTGAACGGTGATGTAATCGATTTCGGCTATGCTTTTACCGGATTTTTCCCAATAGTACATTTTAGGTCGCTGAATTGGTGCTTGGTAGCGCATCAATTCCAGTCCTGCCACCATTTCCGTAATTCTTCCCTTGTTTACCAGATCTTGCGGAGTACCCGTCAAAATCAGTTTGATGAGTTCTTGTGACACATTACCGTCGAGATGAAGGACAGAGAGAAGAAGACCTGGGTCGAGAAACAGATATTTTATGCGTTTTTCATCTGCCTCTGCATCAAGCGGAAAACCATTTGCTGAAGTAGCCACTACGGGAGTGATGAGACCTGCAAGGCTGAGCAAGCGGAGGGATTCGCGGATTTGATAGCTGCGATGATCGTCGGAAATCTGGTTGAAAGAAAGTTTCTGTCCAATCTGATGACAAACGCCGCGGAGCGTTAGGCGGAGGAGTTCGGGATTGGCCCGACGGGAATATTTGTTGAAGTCGTCTTCGTAAGTGAGGATTATGTCATTATGGATTTGTTGGCATTGCAGGAAGTCGGAAGTCGCTTTCCACGTGGCAACAGCTTCTGGCATTCCACCAACAAGCATATATATTCGGAACTGTTCCACTAGCATATTATGGAATGGTTCGTCAAGTGGATGTGAGGAATCTGCTTTGCTACGCATATTCAGAACTCCCTCCATTCCCATAGCTATGAGAAATTCATCGAAGGTCATAGGATACATAAAGATGG
>JBJEBO010000116.1:0-3613 GCA_051870155.1 Candidatus Cryptobacteroides sp. | reverse complement strand
CTACAACGATTTTACGATGAGAGAATTGGCGCTAACATACGATATCTATTCTTTTAAATTTGATGTTCAAAAAAGCAAGGAAGATTTCGTGATTAACTCCATCAAGACACTTGAAGAGATGAAACTGATTTCCAAAGGGGATCTCGTAGGTTTCATCGGAGGCAGTTTCAATGATGAGATCGGAGCCACATATATGGAATTCAAATACGTTTAATTTATGGGAAGGTTCAGGTCGATTATCTGCTCACTTATTCTGTCAATGCTTCCTTTGGCTGCATTTTGCGGTCCAAGGTCGGCAGGATGCGTGTTTGGATTCGACAAGACGTCGGTCTGCTGGCAGCAAGACCTGAACAATCCGCGATATTTCTGGGAATTTGGACTTGACATCCATTATGCCAACAACGTTTTCTTCAACACAGGCAAACCTGGATTTGGTGCAAATTTCAGTTACAATGTAGTTTTTGCATCAATAGACTATGCTTCAGGAAAAATGAATTGGTATGGAGGTCCTGGCTTTTGTGCAGGATATATGCGGGATTACAAGAAGCCTTCGGGAATAATTGCCGGACTTTCCGGAAATATAGGTTTTGAGTATGGATTCTGTGACAGTCCTGTCACATTGTCATTGTCCGTCACCCCGACCCTTGCTGCTCATTTAAGTTTGGGAGAGAAAGGACCTGTGCTCACTATTTGGGAATACGGATTCCTGTTCGCCCTTAGTCCGAAGGTTGGTATTAGATACAGATTCTGAAATGAAGAAGTCAAGATATATACCCGTATTGCTGGTTTTGACAACCTTGCTGCTGTCGGGGACAACAGTTTCTGCCTCAGGGGGTAAAGTTAGCTTTGTCTGGGGTGGCGAATGGAGTTATGTCGCGTCATTGAGCGAATGGCAGCACAGGGTCTTCATTATATCTGAAGGTGCGAGAATGACCAAAAGAGGGAGCGTAACAAAATATCATACCAATGCTGAGATTCTTGCCTACGCAGGCGCAGGTTTCGGGAAACATTTCACCCTTGCTTTCTGTTCAGGATACACTGGAGTAAGCGAAAATCTCAGGATGGTCCCTTTTACATTCAGGGGAACCTGGCGTTTTGGGGAGCACGAGAAAAGGCAGATGCCATTCATATATTTGGATTGCGGTACCGGAGTTACATTGGAAGAGAGTCCATCCGCCTGTTGGTGCTCCCGTGCCGGAATCGGCTGGGGCATACCTCTTTCGAAGAAATCCAAACTGGACATTACCGCTTCTTTCAGAAGCATTTATTGTCATCCTGAGTTCAAGGACGATGCCGGAAGACCGCCGATTGAAATAAGAAGGAACAATTTTTGGAGGGGAGGAGTGACTTTGGGCATCGGCCTGAAGTTCTAAATCCGGAAAAACATAATGAAGTCCGGACAAAAAAAAGAAATTGGAAATTATTAACCTATAAACTCATTGAATATGAAACAATTGACCGAATCAATAATGTATGTGGGAGTCAATGACAACAAGAAGACGATTTTTGAAGGTCTATGGCCTCTTCCTTATGGGGTGTCATACAACTCATATATTGTTAAAGGAGACAGTAAAATCGCGCTGATTGACACAGTCGAGGCTGGTTTTGAAGATGAATTTTTTGCCAACATAGCTGAAGCGGCAGGGGAGAGGTCTGTAGATTATCTGGTCATCAACCATATGGAGCCGGACCATTCTTCACTGATTGCCGCTGTCCGTGCCAAATGGCCGGATGTAACACTGGTTACAAGTGCCAAAGCCGTACCGATGATTGAAGGCTATTATGGAGAAACAGGCAATATAATCATAGTGAAAGATGGTGACACAATTGACCTTGGAGGCATAAATCTTACATTCAAGATGACTCCGATGCTTCACTGGCCTGAAACAATGGTAACATATTGCCCTGAAAGCCAAACACTTTTCTCAGGAGATGCCTTCGGATGTTTCGGAGCATTGGACGGAGATATCGTTGACGGATTTGAAAAATACCGCGATGAGATGATCCGTTATTATTCAAATATCGTAGGGAAATACGGTTCGAGCGTCCAGGCAGCATTCAAGAAACTTGCAGGAACTCCAATCTCAAGGATATGCAGCACTCACGGTCCGATTTGGGAAACAGAAATCGCCGATGTAACGGCATTATATGACAAAATGAGCCGTTATGAGACAGAAAAAGGCGTATGTATCGCATACGGATCTATGTACGGCAATACGGCAAAGGCTGCAGAATCTCTCGCAGAAGAACTCAAAGCACTCGGAATCCCTTATGCACTCCACGACCTATGTACAGAAAGTCCTTCATTCGCATACAGGGATGTTTTCAAATATGATACGATTGCCGTTGGATCACCGACATATAACAATGACATTTATCCGCCTGTAGCATCATTCATCCACGGACTTGGAGCTCGTCTTGTGAAAAATCACAAATTTTTTGCATTCGGTTCTTACACCTGGGCTTGCGCAAGTATAAAAATGCTGAACGAACGTGCAGAGGCAATGGGCTTTGAAATCATAGATCCAGGAAAACCGTTTGCCCAGGGTTTCGCTAAGGAAAAATGTGATTTCAGTGAATTGGCAAGCAAATTGAAATAGATTTCCATTATAATTACACAATTTATATTATGTTAACTAAGCCGGTTATTGCAGCATTTATTTCGGTGTCGCTATCCCTCCTCGGGTTCTTATGCGGCACCGACAGACCGGCTACAGATTCTCATCAGGAAAGTTCTTCGATTACCGAAATTGATTCTGAAATTACAGACTCCTCTTCCAATTCACCAACACGATATATCGATTGGAACGAAGCCTGGCTTTGTGCATCCGGAAATCATTATTCATTTGAAGAAAGAAATACCGGCAATTCACTTCTGAGAAGAAATAACAGTAATTCTTTTCTCAGAAGAAATATCCAATCATTTGTTCCGGTAGGTCTGAAATCATTTAATTCGACCGTTTCCCTTTATCCATCCGGACTCTTTTCGCCGTCTCATAATTTCATTCGATTGAGACATCTTATAATCTGATTCATCTATAATCAATACCTCCGTTTACAGGCGAAATAGGCGATTTTTATTCCTAAAATTCGCCTAACAAAAATGTTATCAATAATTACATATTTGTTAAATAAATTAATTTATAATAGATTATGGAAAAATCATTTTATAGGGTACGTTCTACCAAAGATATTATCATTACTGTTGTTCTTGTAGTTGCAGGCTGTGTGCTTGTGCTTATCCCATCTTCCGTTTCAATCAACATCACTGGCTTTTTTATGATGTTCGCAGGCTTAATCCTCTTCTTTGTATTAAGGACTGCATACCGAGATTCCGATACGAACACTACCTACTGCAAACGTGAGCTATATTTCCCACAGAATTGCAGGGAAAATGTACTTAAAGCTGTTTCTACTTCCCCATCATCAGTCAATATGACGGAAGAGAACAACGGAAAAGGAATCAGAATGGACATTTATTATTCTAAGAAGGAAGGTAAGGCATTTGTACAGATGCTCGAATATGTGCCATATAAATATGAAGAGGTGTCCCCGTTCTATAAATATGACATCAACTCAGTAGGCAAGTTGATAAGATAGATTAGGAGCAATG
>JBJEBO010000115.1:0-3623 GCA_051870155.1 Candidatus Cryptobacteroides sp. | reverse complement strand
TTAGCTCAATCGGACTCCAAATTGCGCTTCACGCGACACGAAGTCCTGTAACATTAGCAATTCATCGCACCGCAGCAATGGATAACCTGACCGCTCACATAAGAAGAAAGAGGGCTGGCGAGGAAGAGGGCCACATTGGCCACATCTTCAGGAGTACCGCCGCGCCTGAGCGGAATCTTGGTTTCCCAGTCTTTGCGCACCGCCTCCGGAAGGGCGTTCGTCATATCCGTGATGATGAATCCCGGAGCAATGCAGTTTGCCCTGATACCGCGAGGTCCCATTTCTTTGGCAATTGATTTGGCGAGTCCGATGAGTCCGGCTTTGGATGCAGAATAGTTGCATTGTCCGGCATTGCCGGAAACTCCTACTACCGAAGACATATTGATGATGCTGCCTTCCCTTTGTCCCGCCATAATCGGGGTGCAAGCGTGGATGAAATTGAATGCGGATTTAAGATTGACAGTGAGAACTGCATCCCACTGTTGTTCGCTCATTCTGAGCATAAGGCCGTCCTTTGTGATGCCGGCGTTGTTTACGAGGATGTCGATACGACCAAATTCCTTGACGATGTCGGCGACTACCTGATGTGTCTGCTCGAAGTCAGCCGCATTGGAAGCATAAGCCTTGACTTTGACTCCGTAAGCCTCCAGTTCTTTGACTGTAGCCTCGGCAGCCTCATTTATTACGAGGTCTGTGAATGCAATCTGTGCTCCTTCCGAAGCAAATTTCAATGCGATTGCCTTACCTATACCTCTTGCCGCTCCTGTAATGAGGGCAACTTTTCCTTCAAGAAGTCCCATAGTTCAAATTTTTAATGTTTTACAAAATTATTCATCTCTTTTTTAATACCCAAGATTTATTTGTTGTTTTGGTTAAAAATCAATTTTTGTGGCAAAAACTGCAAATTTGTGGCAAATTCTATCGGAAACTTCGCCTCTCGTTGGCATCTACAGCGATGAAAATGAACAGCATCGTCGTGAATGCAAGCAGGGACGATCCTCCATAGCTGATGAAAGGAAGAGGGATGCCGATGACCGGCATAAGCCCGAGAGTCATTCCGATATTTATGAAAAGGTGCATAAAGATGCAGCTTGCCGTGCAATAGCCGTAGATTCGGGTGAAGGCCTCACGGCTTTGTTCCGCATTGTGTATTATCCTCCAGATCAGGAACACGAACAGCAGGATCAGAATTACAGACCCGACAAAGCCCCACTCCTCGCCTACTGTGCAGAAGATGAAGTCCGTACTCTGCTCAGGCACGAATCCGAAGGTGGTCTGGGTGCCGTTCAGGAATCCCTTTCCGAGCAACCCTCCGGAGCCGATGGCTATAAGTGACTGGTTTACATTGTATCCAACACCTGAGGGGTCTTCCTTCATTCCGAGAAGCACCTCGATTCTTTTCCTCTGGTGGTCTTGCAATACGTCGTTGAAAATGAAATCGCAGGAGAATACGAGCAGCACTCCGGCAAGGAAGGAAAGTAGGGCGAGGGTCGTGAACCTCCTTCGGTTCATATATGCCTTGTGTATGATGAACGGAATCGCCACGGCGATGCCTCCTATCAGGATATATACAGGTTTTATCTCATTGACCCAGGATTCCGGATCGCCCACGGCTGATATTATGCTCCCGACTGCAAGCGGTACGAAGGCCATCACGACAAAGAATGGGAGATAGGCTTTCAGCCAAAATTTGAATCTTCCGGTGTAGAGGGCATCGCAAAGGGACACCACTACAGCGAGAAACATTATCGCCGCAAAAGAAGAGGAGGTGAGGGTAATGATGAACGAGGCGATTGCCATACCGATCATCACTATCAGCCATCCCGACAGCCCCTCCCTGTAAAGCACGAATGCGAATCCCACATACACGAGGGCGGAACCTGTTTCACTCTGTCCCACGATAATGAGCATAGGGATGAGGATGACCGCCGCTACCGTGATGAAGTCTTTAGCCCTGCCCATCTTGAATCCGAACTGGCTCATAATGGTGGCAAGCAGCAGGGAAGTGGAAATCTTCGATATTTCAGCGGGTTGGAACCTCACGGGACCGAACTCAAACCACGAGCGCGAACCTTTGACCTCCGTCCCGAGGAAAATCACCGCTATAAGAAGTACGAGGGTGAATATATAGAACGGCAGGGATATGCCCTCATATAGTCGTGGATTCAGAACAAACAGAATGAATATGCCGACGCAGAGCGATATTCCGAACCAGATGAACTGTTTTCCGCTCCTGCACGCAGGATCGAAAATGCTGGATGGCTCTGAAGAATGGACTGAGGCATAGATGTTTATCCATCCGATGAGCACAAGCACCAGATAGGTAATGACCAATGTCCAGTCGATATGTTTCCAGAGGCTCTGTTCTTTTGTCCGCATATCAATATTTTTTTACCTTATCCATAAGATTTCCTTCCAAAACCCTTGTTTCCAGAGGTTTGCGGCTCTCGCTGATTTCGCCGTTGAGATATTGCTCTACAAGGAGTGACGCAATAGGTGCCGCCCATCTCGCACCGAATGAACCGTGCTCGATATATGCCGCCACTGCTATTTTGGGATTGTCTTTCGGGGCGAAGCAGATGAACACGGAGTTATCGTCTCCGCGCGGGTTCTGCGCCGTACCGGTTTTTCCGCAGATGTCGAGACCCGGCACTTCGGCAACGCTCGCCGTACCGCCGGACCCATAGCCGCTATTCACGGCACGGTACATTCCCTGGATGACCTTTGAGAAATGAACTGTATCCACCAGGGTGTATTGCTTCTCGCGGTATTTGTCTTCGATTGTCACGTTTTCAGAGTCTTTGACAATGTGGGGGATATAATAGAATCCCCTGTTGGCGATTGTGGCACAGAGGTTTGCAAGATGCAGCGGTGTGCATCCGATTTCACCCTGACCGATGGAGAGAGAAATTATGGTCGTGGCCTTCCAGCCGTTCTTGCCATAGACTTTGTCGTAATATTTGGATGAAGGAATCGTTCCGCCGAGTTCGGACGGGAAGTCGCTTCCGAGTTTGCGCCCGAAGCCGAAGCTCATCACATATTCGTTCCATTTGTCGAGGGCTTCCGCTATTGAACCATATTTCCTGTTCTCGAGGATATCACGGAAGACATAGCAATAATATGCGTTACAGGACATCATAATGGACTGTTCGAGGTCCAGAGGGGAAGGATGGGCGTGGCAGCCCAATTTGTTCTTTCCGAAATGGTAACCCATACTGCAAGGGTATCTTGTCTGAGGGGTCAACACCCCTTCCTGAAGTCCAATGAGACCGTTGACAAGCTTGAATACCGACCCTGGAGGATATGGCGCCTGTACAGCCCTGTTGAACATAGGTTTATATGGGTTGGACACGATTTCTGCATAATGGCTGCCGATATCCGCCAGCATATCCACATTGATTCCTGGGCTTGACACAAGGGTGAGAATCTCCCCGGTAGAAGGCTCGATGGCCACAAGGCTTCCCACCTTGTTCTGCATCAGCATCTGCCCATAGTGCTGCAGCTCGGCGTCTATGGTGGTGCAGATGTCGTTGCCCGGCACGGCCTCCTTGTCCATCTCTCCGTCCTTGTATCTGGATTCAATTTTGTTGTGGGAGTTCCTCAGATAGATGTGATATCCTTTT
>JBJEBO010000114.1:0-3646 GCA_051870155.1 Candidatus Cryptobacteroides sp. | reverse complement strand
CCCCGCAGCCGATGCTGCCGGCGTGAAGTATACTGCAGGCTTTGTTCACAATGTGATGTATGAGACTTATCTGAAGAACCACGATACTCCTGAGGATATCAAGTACTTTATGTGCGGTCCTCCTATGATGGTGGCTTCTGTGAACAAGTTGCTTGATTCGCTTGGAGTTCCTGAGGAGAATGTCCTTTACGATAACTTCGGAGGCTAGCAGAGCTTACATATTCCTAAAAGGGGATGGCCATCAGGTCATCCTCTTTTATTACGGGGCAAATCCCCGAACCCCTTGGCCTTTTCGCCTTTCCGACTTTGCATCGCAAAGTCCCGGCCCGGCCAGCCTTTCTGATGAAAGGATGAAGTGTCAAAAGGGACGCCTTCCTCTGTCATTTCGACTGAGCTTTTCCTCTTTGTCATTTCGACCAAGCGCAGCGCGCGGAGAAATCTATTTCCTGAACTGGAAGGCAGCTGCGGCATCGGAGATATGTTCCGTAATTATTTGAAGATTTCTAAGTATGTTGTATTGTCATACAACAATGAAGGGTTTATGTCAAGACAAGATATCGAAACCACAATGACCAAATATGGACATTATGAGATGTTCTCGTAAGAACATCAAAGATTCAGAGCCGATAAAGAAGAAAACCGCAATCATCTTGCAAATAAGACCATTGAGTACCTGCATGTTTTAGAAAAAGCATAACTACAAAATAATGCTAATCGACAAGAAAGTCGCGTATTGCCTGGAGGCATCCCTTTTCCTGAGCTTCTGCAACAATGGTCAGCTCCGCATCGGAACAATATACTCTAGGAATCCCTGCATCTGCAAATAGGGAATATACGCTCCTGTCTTCACAAGCAGCATAAGGCATTGTCAGACCGTTCTTTTTCCAGAATTCGGAGACGGATTCCTCCCCTTCTTCCCTGCTAACCAGCAACAACACTGCCGGGGATGACGCATGTAAATCATATACTCTCTGTATCGAAGGAAGCAACTGTGCACAGTCAGGACAGGCAGTATTGAAAAAAATTATCACCGAATGAAATCCTTTCAGCCCGGGAGTATCCAATATCCTCCCGTCACTCATTTTGAGTTCAAAATAAGGCAGTTCATCACCCGGATGCAAACGGCCCTCGTAGCCAGTTTCGGTATCTTGGATACAGGAACACACAAAAGCTAAGCTTATGAGCATTAACAAACGACGAATCCTCATTTTGAACCGTAGGTTTGTTTTGCCCTTACGCAGCGCACGGAAGCGGCGTGATTGGAATGGATTGTAACCGTTTTCATGGTCTTATTGTATAAATCCATTCCGTGCCATCCGTGGTCTGCATTAATATGGTCATAATTGATATAGGCACCGTCCACGCCCACGTTTCCAATCTTGCCGTCATAAGCCCTCACTCCGGCAAAAGGCCACCAGATGGTATTATAGTTGCAGGTATATTTGAGTCCGTATGAGACGCCATCACTGACATATTCAGACTTACCATCTCCTGTTATCAATTTGCCTTTACCTTCCCCGAGGACGGTCCAGCCTGCAGGGCAAGGGTCAAAAATGGTCTTTGTCCTGTTCCAGTATGCTTCGTGTCCGTCGTTTGTAAGGCCTGTCGAACGTTTTACTCCGTCCACTTCCACACCATCCATATAACTCATATTGTCCGAATCTAAGCAATTGGTCCATACATGGGGAAATGGCTTCGACTGACCGTCAGAGAAGACCATAGGGTGTTGTATAGAGTATGTAATGTTTATATAATTTGGCTGATATTCAAAACCGTTCGCCAATTCAATATTGTACCAGAACCTGGCCGTCCCGCTTCCAAAAGGAGTATCTTCATTTACATATACCAATTTGGAAGGAGTCAGATTTCCGTCATATGTAGTAGTCGTGTAGGTCTGGCCCAGATTATAATCCCCTCCGACGAACGGATCCTTTCGGCCCATCTGGTAATAAAGCCCGTAGGTCTTCCAGCCGTCCTCAGGGTTGGCGGATATGGCGCCAAGATTCCTGTCCATTATCTCCATCGTGCCGCTGGCAGCATCGGAAGAAAAAGTAATGCCGGCAGTCGTGTAGCTTCTTCCGTCGCAGGCACCGTCGGAAAGGACAATCCCGGGCTCTTCCGTAAGCCATATATGCCAAGTCCATATTATGGTCTTGTTGCCTTTATCATCTTCTTCATACAGGGCTATAACGGCATTGCCCCTGTAGGCCTCGCCGGTTTCAGGGTCTTTCTTGACCTTGAACAGTATCCTTCCTTCTGCACCTGGGACATACTGTATGTCCTCTATCGGGAGATCCATCGGTTCCCTCACGATGTCTGTCCAGAGGATGTCCGCCGAAACGCGGTTGCCGGATGTCGTATATCCGTTTTCATCTATCGGGAAACGCTCGGAACCGCTCTGTCTGTTGCCCATACAATACGCCGGGATAAGGGTATAGCCTGCCTTGTCCACTATATAGGAGTTTGCCGTTTCGAGAGGATCAGGAGACTGATAATCGAATTCCTTCATCCTCTTCGCCTTTGACCTGCCCACGATTATCTTTGCAGTAGTTTCCTTCTCTATCGCTCCGCCTCCGGAATCATAAATGTTCAGGGTGAATCCTTCTTCAAAGATTGTTGGAAACATCACAATATTGACGGTAGTGCTGTTTTCCGGATCGAGGACGAGACCGGCGCCAAAGGTCAGGTTAATGGAACGACTGCCACTCGCATCCTTGTTCAAAAGCACGCCATTTTCCTCTTCGGCTCCGGAAGCAATGATGCTTCCGTCAGAAGCATTGTAATACATACCGATGCTGCCTGCCAGGATCTCCCCATCGTTTCCGAACAGCTTTATCTTCTTGATTGTACCGGTTCCCTTTATCTGGAGCTGCAGGATTCCACAGAGATTGGTATATGAATACTCGAGCCCGTCCAAGGACAAAGCAGTCATTGGGAAAAGACCGTTTGCGAAACTTCCGCTTTCATAGGTCTGGTTAGAGGCAAGTACGGCATTTGCGCATATCCGGCTTCCATCCAGTGATACGGACGCCCCCGAAACAGGATACACTGACGCATACATGCCTGTTCCACCGACATCAGAAGGCTCAGGGCCGGTAAAACGGGCTTCGGTCTGTCCTGCACCGCTCGAAAGCTCATATTCAGCCAATGAAGCACCCGAGCCTATTCCCACCTTGTCTCCCGTCTGCCAGAGCACAGGGAAAGGGCCGGAATCATCCGAGCAATCCATTATAGTTTTCGTGGCGGCCGTTTCCGGAGAAGAAGTGAGAGCGTGTATCTCAAAACTCTTATCCCCAGGATAGAACGGTTCCTGCACATCCTGGACATTACAGGAAACGAGTATGGCGGCCAAGTTAAACGCCAACGGAAGTGTATGTTTCAAGCCGAGTTTCATATTATCCCAAGTATCGCATCATTTAATTTCGTGTTCCACATCATTAATTGTCCAGGCACTTGCCTTGATGATGATTTCAAGCTGGGTTCTGTCAATATCCACAGGGTCTGTTCCATTGTAGTTCAAGCCACCGGGAATGTCATCACCTACCGACAATATCTTCTTGACCGTCAGATTGTATCTGGTGTTCCTCAACACGGAATACTGGTGAAGGCCATTGTCCGTGTAGTTGTTGTCCCTGATATAATAAGT
>JBJEBO010000113.1:0-3663 GCA_051870155.1 Candidatus Cryptobacteroides sp. | reverse complement strand
TGGCATTCTTGCCAAGGCAAGGTTGATTTTGAAAAAAGAAATAAACGATTGTCTGAAAAACCGCTGATATGGAAAAATGGGAAGAAATATTAAAAAGTAATCTGGAACAATATGAAGCAGAAGTTCCGGAGAACTGCCTTCAGGATTTCCAGGCAAGGCTTCAGGCGCATCAGAAACAGGTTCTCAGGCGGAGAATCATCGTTATGACCTCGATCTGTTCCGTCGCCGCTGTTCTGCTGGCGGTTCTCCTGATTCCGGCTGCTCTTCCTCACAATCCGTCGCAGGAATTGGCAGTAGAAGAGTCATCATATAAAGATAATGTAGAAAGTAATTCAGGACAGGCGGAATTTGTGAATATCATTGAGGATAGTAAGGAAGAGGTTCTCGCCCAGGCGAAGAATGGACACGAAGCGAAGGACGGGAATAAAACGGGTGGGATATCTGGAAAAACTAGTGGTGGAGATGGTGACAGAAATGTGGCCAGTGAAACAGGAACGGAAACGGTAATCGAGGTAGAAAGACTTGAATTTCAGGGAAATACTGGTGAAATATCAGAGGATAAGGTGGATGAAAAAGCGGACAGCATTGAAGCGAAACGTCAGGAAATCAATAAAATAATAGCCACTACCGGAATAAAACATTCAACAGCCCTAAATAAGGGAGGGCGCACGGCAATATATGTTGCGACGGCAGGTGCAGCAAGCGCAGGAATAGCTGCTCTTGTCACGGCTTTCGTTCAGACTTCGCAAGATGAATTGGCATCGCCACCTCTTGATACAAATAATGGTGATTCAGGCGATAATCCTTCAGGAGGGGGTGAAGATAATGTGGATGAACCGTCATATACCCCAAATGAATTGTTGCAGACCAATCACAGTCCTGTGCCATTGAAAACAGGCATCGCACTGCGGATTCCACTCAATTCCTGCCTTTCAATAGGTACAGGAGTTGAATACACTATGTATAGCTCGACTTATGAATATTCGTTGAGCGGAACTATCAAACAATCAGCTCATTATATAGGCATACCCATACGACTCGACTGGAGTTTCGTACATTCCAAGGTTTTCGAAGCCTATATTGGAGCCGGTATCTCGGCAGATATATGTGTATCAGCTCTTAATGATGGGGCAAATGTTCAGAAGGATGGTTTCGGCTTCAATGTCCTTGCGGCAGGTGGAATCCAATTGAATGTAACAAATCATATAGGTTTCTATATAGAACCCTCTCTATCTTGGGACCTCACTTCTAAGAACAGAGTTCTCAAGACCTACCGCGCCCTCCATCCTCTCGCTTTTTCCGCATCATTCGGACTGAGGTTCACTCTTTGATAATTATGCAACTCAAGCCCTATTTCTGATATTTCCTTGCTTCGGGAAGGGCCTCCTTGAGCGCTGCAATCCTCTTTGAATCACAAGGATGCGTGCTGAAGAAATCGCTGCTTGAAGAAGTCTTGCCCTCAGACATCTTCACCCAGAATTGAGGCGCGGCTTCGATATCATATCCGGCAATCGCCATAATATACAGACCTATTCTGTCTGCTTCGTATTCGTGCTTTCTGGAATATGGTAGAAGTACGCCGAGTTGGGAGCCGACATTGAAACCCACATTGAAAAGAGCCTGAGCAGTCTCCCCTTTCTTCGCTCCCAAGACTTCACTTGCGACAGTTCCTACAAGATTCATCGCCATCTGCTGGCTCATCCTCTCATTTCCGTGGCGAGCTATAGCGTGCGCCATCTCGTGTCCCATCACAACAGCTATATAGTCCGGGGTATCCGTATAAGAGAGGATTCCCTCATAGAAAACAATCTTTCCTGAAGGCATACAAAAGGCATTTACTTCATTGGATTCCACCAACTTGAACTCCCAATTCAGCCCTGACAACGCACTGGACTGTCCGCTTGATTTCAAGTATGCTTCCAGGGCGGATGTCATTCTCTTCCCCACTTCGGTAAGCATTCTTGAATCAGCAGTTTTAGATGAAACTTTTGCCGTACTCATAAATTCTGAGTATGACTGGTCAGACAATGCCATAATCTCGCTGTCGGAAAATAGCAACATCTGATTGCGTCCTGTGAATGCCACGACCCCGCAAGCGGCTGACAGAAGGAGAGTTGCCGCGAATACGATGAATATTCCAGATAATTTTCTCATAGTTGATTGAATCAATAAAGTTCTGCGAAATTATAAAAAACAGTTGATAACACAAAACAGGAGCCCCGAAGGACTCCTGCGTTATAGGTAGTGTCGAACTATGATTACCACTCAAGAATCTTCTTGAAGTCGTAAACTTCAGGATCAGCGATGCCGAGAGCTTTCACTGCTTCGTAATCCTCAGGGGTTACATAGTGTGCGATGTACTTGTAGTAGTTCTGTGCAGTACCTGCGTTGATGTCAACTACGCGAGGAGGAATCTTTCCAGTTTCAGGATCCTGGAGATCAGCAAGATAGAGCGGTGATACATTGCCGTATGCATCAACATAGACCATACATCCGGTCTTGCCTTCGCTGAAGAGCTGATATACTCCCATAGCGAGCTCTGTGCAGTATGTAAGGTCGTAAGCGACAGGATCCTGGCAGCGTACGTCGTATCCGATCTCCACCGGACGGCTCTTCACTTTGAGACCGATTTTCTTGAACTGCTTCTCAAGAAGATCGTTGAAGAGGACAGCCTTTGAAATCTTGCCGAGCTCCGGATGTCCGTGCTCATCGTAAGTGAAGTGAACGCCTGCGTCAACAGCCTCCTGTGCAACACCTGCATCGTGGAAAAGACCTTCTGCAGCTACGATTGTACCGTAATTCACGCCCATTACTTTCCTTTTGAGGATAGCGGAGATAGAAAGACGGATAATCTTATCGAGGGTCATCTTTGTCTTGTTGAACATCTCTGGTATGATGGTCATTGGGCAGTGGGTTGCCTCACCAATTCCGAGGGCAAGAGAACCGCAGGTGCGGCCCATTGCACTGATTACAAGCCAGTTGCCTGAAGTACGCGCGTCTTCATAGATTGTCCTTGCAAGGTGTGCGCCTTCATTCTTTGCTGAATTGTATCCAAAAGTAGGAGCATTTGCAGGGAGAGGAAGGTCGTTGTCGATAGTCTTAGGACAGTGGATGTTGGCGATAGGATAATCTTTGGCTGCGAGGAATTTTGAAATCCTGTTTGCAGTTGAAGCGGTATCGTCACCTCCGATGGTTACAAGAAGTTTGATATTGTTGTCCTTGAAGAGGTCAAGGTTGAAATTCTCCTCGAAATCCTTGTCTGTTGGTTTGAAACGGCTCATCTCAAGGTAAGAACCACCTCTGTTGAAATAACGGTCAGCCTTGAAGAAGTCGAGATCTTCAGTGCGTGCATTTTTGCTGAAAAGGCCTGAATATCCACCATGGAGACCAATCACCCTGTAGCCTTTTGAAAGGAAAGTCTTGGCTACGCTCATTGATACTGAGTTCATTCCCGGTGCAGGACCGCCACCGCAAAGGATAATTACTGCGTCTTTCATTGTTTAGTAAATTTAATAGTTATACTTAAAACTGATATTTTCCATTTCGCGATGCAAAAATACCTCTTTTTACTAAATAAAACATAAATTTTTCCTATTTTTGTAATTTATGTTTCGCAAGTGCGAAACACCTTGTTTGGAGATGCTTTAGCATCGATAGTAAGTC
>JBJEBO010000112.1:0-3667 GCA_051870155.1 Candidatus Cryptobacteroides sp. | reverse complement strand
CAGGGCTTTTGCCTGCGCTTCGGCGCTTGTGTTTGCCGCATCGTGTGCCGACAAAGCCGTAATCAATGGCTCACTTGAGGGCGCGCCGGAAAGTCAGGTAGTTGTCAAGTTGTTGAATGTCAATAGATACGAGGTGCTTGATACACTGACTACCGACAAATCAGGAAATTTCTCCTATAAGATTCAAGTGAAAGAGGGACAGCCTGAGTTTGTATATCTGTTTTATGGGGATACCAAAATCGCTTCCCTTCTTCTTGAAAAGGGTGACAAAGTCACTGTAAATGCCGACACTACGGGACGATTTACAGCCGAAGGATCAGATGAAACAGGAAAGTTGATGTCCGTAGAGAAGGATTATGCAGATTTTTCTGCCTCTTTCCTTTCTCTATCAGATAGATACGATTCAGTCGATCCTGAGTCTGACGCAGCAAAGGAAATCAAGAGAGAAATGGGAGCTGAATATGTGAGTTATTATCGCAAGTGCCTGAAATATGTGATGGGTAATCCATATTCATTGACCGTCATTCCGGTGTTCTTTCAGTATGTGAGTCCTACTCTTCCGGTGTTCTCACAGGAAACTGATGCGATTTATTTCTCTAACATCTGTGATTCTCTCCAGACGGTCTATCCGGATTCAAGATATGTGAAATCCCTTCGCGCTGAGGCAGACAGGAGGATGAACATCCTCAAGATAGGTGCCAAAATCAGAAGTTCCGAGCCTCTCGGCTTCCCGGACATTGATATGCCTGATGTGAACGGAGAAAAGGTGAAACTTTCTTCTGTTGACTCGAAGGTGGTGCTTCTCCATTTCTGGACTGCTTCGGATGCCGCGCAGAAAATGTTCAACCTCGATGTCCTTAAGCCTATATATGATACTTATCACAGTAGGGGATTGGAAATATATCAGGTCGCAATCGACGTTGACAAGGCTTCCTGGGCAAGGGCGGTCAAAGACCAGAAACTTGGATGGATAAATGTATGTGATGGTTATGGCACATCTTCGCCTGTCATAGGTCTTTATAACCTTGGCACGCTTCCAGTCACATTCGTCATCTCGGACGGCAAGATCCTGAACGAGAAGATTTCCAATGAAGCCTCCCTGAGGGCGCTTCTGAACAAACTGCTTTAGAAGAGTTTCTTTCGGCTTGTAGTTGCCACAAATTCTTTGAGATAGAACGGCTCGAAATATGCCGTATCACGAAATGAGCCTGCCTCGAATTCTTTCAAGGCGGGCTTTTTCATTGCCGATGCCTTCGGATTGCATTGTACGAATCGGGCGTTCGGTGAGCAGATGGCCTCTTTGCATTTTTCTGCTCCATCTCCTATGAAAAGGACTGGTCCTTCGGACAATATGTCCTTGAAACTATCTGCATCTATAACTTTCGGCTCCACTTCGCTTATTCTCGTCCCGTCAGGTCTGAACACTGCCGTATAAACCTCCATCCTTCTCGCGTCAACCATAGGTACGACATATTTCCAATCCGCTTTCTCCGGAAAAACGACTCCATCCGCCCGGGCTTCTTCCGGCTTCTCTGCATACATTTGTGCCTGGCTCACCAGGGTGTCAAGAGTTCCCACGGCGATCAGGGGGATATTTGCCCCGAAGCACAAACCTTTGGCCGTGGACACTCCCACTCTCAATCCTGTATATGATCCGGGTCCCATACTCACGCAGACTGCATCACAGTCTTTCACATCTATGTCAGCCTCTTCGAGGACTTCCTTGATGAACACCGCCGTCAGGGATGCGTGTGCTTTTGGGGCACGGCTCTCGCGGTAAGCTATTGTTTCTCCATCGCGCACAAGGGCGACGGAACAGAGGGCAGTTGATGTCTCTATGAGCGGAATGATAGCCATATTTATTTAGTAATCAATGATTTGATATAAGGAAAAACATTAGCGGCAAATGATCTGATAGGGGAGTAGAGCACTGACTTGTCGAGTATCGAGGTATCCACGAATTTAAAGGTGGTGTTCAGGGCATCGAAGGCAAGGACTACCAGTCCCACAATCAGGGCACATTTGACAATGGCGAAAATGCAGCCCAGCAATCTGTTGAGCCAGCCGAGCATAATAATCTTTATAGTGGATTCCAACACTTTACCGACGGCGAAAAGTGCCATTACAACGACTATGAATATGACTATATATGCTATGATTTCAAGAATTTGTGGCGATGCCTCAATCCAGCCGGCTATCCATTTGCTTACTATGGATGAAAATCTGTATGAAAGCCAGGCACCGAGGATTAGCGACACGATTGCAACCACTTGGGCTATAAAGCCTTTCCTGATTCCGTTTATTATGGCTGGGATGAAGCAGATCAGAAGAATTATGTCTATTATACTCACGTTTTTAAGGTTTAGAATGCAAAAATAGACATTTTTCCCGGAATAATTCCTATATTTGTAGATTCAACGTTCATAGGAGTTTCGGTCGCTACGGGAGAGACCGTTCTCCTGTCGTTTTTGATGTGGAATAGAATCAAATTTGATAATTATATGAGATTTAAAGAGTATAAGGAGTTGGATCTTGTTGCCGCCGGCAACGAAATCCTTGAGAGGTGGAAGAAGAACGATGCTTTCAGAAAGTCTCTGGAAGTGAGGGAAGGTGCGCCTGAATTTGTGTTTTTTGAAGGTCCGCCTTCTGCCAACGGTATGCCGGGCATCCATCACGTAATGGCCCGTTCTATCAAAGACGCCGTGTGCCGCTATAAGACTCAGGCGGGATTCAAGGTGAACAGAAGGGCAGGATGGGATACACACGGTCTCCCTGTGGAGCTTGGAGTGGAGAAGAAACTTGGAATCACCAAGGAGGATATCGGCACGAAAATCAGTGTAGAAGAATACAATGACGCCTGCCGCAAGGAGGTGATGAAATATACGAAAGAGTGGGTTTCACTTACAGAGAGAATCGGATATTGGGTGGATATGGACGATCCATATATCACTTATGACAACAGGTATATCGAGACTCTGTGGTATCTGCTCAAGAAAATTTATGACAAGGGATTGCTCTACAAGGGTTATTCAATCCAGCCATTCTCTCCTGCTGCCGGAACGGGTTTGAGCTCCCACGAACTCAACCAGCCTGGATGCTACAGGGATGTCAAGGATACCACTGCGACAGTGCAGTTCGAGGTAATCAAGGATGAAAAATCCCAGATTCTGTTCGGATGTGAGACCTTTCCGGTGTATTTCCTCGCCTGGACCACCACTCCTTGGACTCTTCCTTCAAATACCGCACTCTGCGTGGGACCGGAGATAGAATATGTGCGAGTGCTCTCTTTCAATCCATACAGTGGTGAACCTGCAATATATGTGGTTGCGAAGAATCTTCTCAACTCCCTCTTCAATCCAAAGGCAGCAGACATTCCTCTCGATGATTATAAGCAAGGGGATAAACTCGTGCCATATCGTGTGCTCGATGGCGTGTTCAAGGGCTCGGACCTTGTCGGAATCTCATATCATCAGCTGATTCCTTGGTTCACTCCTGACGCAGGTGCTTTCAGAGTAATTCCGGGAGACTATGTCACCACTGAGGACGGTACCGGAATCGTTCATATCGCCCCTACCTTTGGTGCGGATGACAACAAGGTTGCGAAGGCAGCCGGAGTTCCTGCCCTTCAGGTTATTGACAAGAATGGAGACCGTCAGGCTCAGGTGGA
>JBJEBO010000111.1:0-16283 GCA_051870155.1 Candidatus Cryptobacteroides sp. | reverse complement strand
GATGCTCAAAAAATCAATGGGAATGAAGGCAGTTTGGATTTCTTACGTGATTCCTTTGCTCATTTTATTGATTTTAGTGTTATCTTTGTCCTCCATTATCGGTAACGAAGCTCTTACAGGGCTTGCGGCAATCGTTGGCGTGGCCATTTATTATTTTATAATATGGCTCCTGCGCGATCGTCTTTCCGATGAATTTGTTTTCTTTTTGAAAGAGAAATAATTTTTAAACCCTAATATGATGACAACTACAATTATCTGGACTATTGCAATCCTCACCGTCCTCGGTGTCGTGCTTGCAGTGGTGCTCTACCTTGTAGCCAAGAAGTTCAAGGTGGAGGAAGATCCGAGAATTGACGAGGTTGAGAAGGTGATGCCGGGCGCCAACTGCGGTGGCTGCGGTTTTGCCGGATGTCGCGCTTTTGCGCAGGACTGCGTCACTACCGGAAATCTTGACAAAAATTTCTGTCCTGTGGGCGGAAATGAGGTAATGAAGAAAGTGGCAGCCGTCCTCGGAGTCGAGGTTAAGGAGAAGACTCCAATGGTGGCTGTAGTACGCTGCAACGGAACTTGCGAGAAACGTCCGCGTGTAAATGAGTACGGCGGAGTGCAGTCCTGCAGGGTGAAGGCTTCTCTCTATAGTGGAGATACAGGATGCCCTTACGGATGTCTCGGATGTGGAGACTGTGTTGCGGCCTGCCAGTTTGGAGCCATCTCAATGGATCCTGCAACCGGACTCCCTGTTGTTGACCAGGACAAATGTACTGCTTGCGGTGCTTGTGCCAAGGCTTGTCCTAAAGGCGTTATTGAGCTTCGCAACAAAGGTCCTAAGGACAGAAGAGTCTATGTAAGTTGTATCAACAAGGACAAGGGCGCAGTGGCAAGGAAAGCCTGCCAATCAGCCTGCATAGGTTGCGGAAAATGTGCCAAGGCTTGTCCGTTCGAAGCCATTACGGTTGAGAACAATCTCGCATACATCGATTTCAACAAGTGCAAGATGTGTCGCAAATGCGTTGCCGAATGTCCTACAGGAGCCATCCATGCAGTGAATTTCCCTACGCCACTGCCTCCTAAGGCACCGGCCGCTCCAAAGCCAGCCGCTGCACCTGCCTCACCGAAAGCCGCTCCGGCCGCTGCTGAAACAGCCCCTAAGGCAGCTCCAGTTGCAGCCCCTGCTGCTCCTAAGCCAGCCGCAGCTCCTGCTGAAAAACCAGTAACGAAATCAGAAGAAAAATAAGGAGGAACATTGATGAAAACATTCTCTATAGGTGGTGTACACCCAAATGACAGCAAGATTTCAGCTGACTGCAAGATAGAGGTTCTTCCTCTTCCGAAGACAGTCTATATATCAATGAACCAGCATCTTGGCGCACCAGCAAAGCCTCTTGTCGCTCCTGGTGACAAGGTTAAGACCGGTCAGCTTATCGGAGAGCCGGGCGGATTCATTTCCGCGTTCGTGCATTCTTCCGTAACAGGTACGGTCAAATCCGTAGGCCCTCGCAAAGACCTTGCTGGCAATCCAAACATACACGTGGAGATAGAAGTGGAGCCTGACGAGTGGGCTGACGGTATTGACACAACTGACACCCTTGTGACAGCGCTTCCTGAGACACAGCTCATCATTGACAGAATCAAGAGCAATGGAGTTGTGGGTCTTGGCGGTGCAACCTTCCCTACACACGTGAAACTTTGTCCGCCTCCGGGCAAGAAAGCCGAGTGCCTCATCCTCAACGGAGCAGAGTGCGAGCCTTATCTTACTTCCGACTACAGGATAATGCTTGAAAGGACTTCAGAAATCGTAGTCGGAGCAGCTCTTATGAGAAAAGTCCTCGGTGGTCCGCGCACAGTAATCGGAATCGAGGAAAACAAGCCGGCTGCAATCAAGGCTATGACTGCTGCAGTCGCAGAACTTGCCTCAAAATCTGAAGATTACAAAGGTATAGAGGTGATGCCTCTCAAAAAGAAATATCCACAGGGTGGTGAGAAACAGCTCATTGATGCTGTAATGAAACGTCAGGTCAAGTCTATGGGACTTCCTATCGACGTGGGAGCAGTGGTACAGAATGTCGCTACATCACTTGCGGTATATGAGGCTGTCCAGAAGAATAAACCTTTGATAACCAATACAATGACAATCACAGGAAACTGTCTTACTGCAGACCGTCAGAAGAACTATCTCTTCCGTATTGGTTTCCCTCTCTCATATATTGCGGAGCAGGCCGGTGGAGTGCCTGAGGAGGCTGTGAAAATCATCAGCGGCGGTCCTATGATGGGTAAGGCTGTGGCAAACCTTGATGCCACTACCGTCAAAGGATCCTCATCCCTTCTTTATCTCACTGCAGAACAGACAGTAAGACACGAGGAAGGCAATTGCATCCGTTGTGGAAAATGTGCTGAGGCTTGTCCAATGGGACTCGAACCTTTCCTTCTCAATAAATACGCAAGGAACAATATGTTCGATGAACTTGAGGAAAATGCCGTTCAGGATTGTATAGAGTGTGGTTGCTGTCTCTATAGTTGCCCTGCATACATACCTCTCCTTGACATAATCCGCCTCGCCAAAGGTGACGTAATCAAAATAATCCGTGGTCGCGCCGCCAAAAAATAATCAATTGAAAATAATAAAAGTATAAGAGCAATGAATAAACTATTGGTTTCACCATCACCGCACATCCACGCGAACACTTCCACAAGTGTGCTTATGCGTGATGTGGTGATCGCTCTGCTTCCTGCAGTGCTCGTGTCCATTCTCTTTTATGGATGGGCGGAACTGCTCGTGCTGGGAGTCAGCATCGTTTCCTGTGTCTTGCTGGAATATCTTATCACTAAATTCCTCCTTAAGACATCCTGTACCGTAAATGACTGGTCAGCAGTCGTTACCGGAGTGCTCCTCGCCCTAAACCTCCCTCCTACAACTCCGTGGTGGGTGGTATTCATCGGTGCAGTCGTCGCTATCGGAGTGGCGAAAATGACCTTCGGAGGACTTGGACAGAACCTCTTCAATCCTGCAATCACAGGACGTGTGTTCCTCCTCATCTCCTTCCCGACCTATATGACTGACGGAACTGCCACCAAAGGCTTCCTCAATATTGCCGATGCAGTATCCGGTGCTACTCCTCTCTCCCTTTATAAGGAAGGCGGAATCGAGGCCCTCAAGGCATACGACTACAGCCAGATTCTTTGTGACTTCGGTGGTGCTGCCGGTGAGCTTTCTGCAATAGCCCTTGTCATCGGATTCATCTATCTCCTTGCACGCAAGGTCATCAGACCATACATCACCCTTTCTGTTCTTGGAACTATCGTGGTGTTCTCAGGCATCTTCTGGCTCATCAATCCTGCGGAATATACCGATCCTCTCTTCAACCTTCTCACCGGAGGTGTCCTCATCGGAGCAATCTTTATGGCTACCGACTATGTGACATCACCTATGAGCAACCTCGGTGGAGTGATTTTCGGTGTCGGCATCGGTCTGATTACTATGCTTATCAGGTACTTCGGATCTTATCCGGAGGGAATGTCATTCGCAATCCTCATTATGAACTCAACAGTTCCTCTCATCAACAGGTTCTGTCATCAAAAGAAATACGGGAGGGCATAAGTTATGGCAGTTAAATCATCTTTCAAGAATATGACTCTTTGCCTTATGGCAATCTGTCTTGTATGTTCGGCTCTGCTTGCAGGTGTATATGCTCTTACCGCAAAGCCTATCGAAGCCGCAACTCTCGCCAAGACCAACAACGCCATCGCCAAGGTTGTTCCGGAATTTGACGGAACTCCTGTGGAGAAGAGCGTTTCAGTCGCAGGCAAGAATTATACTTATTATGAGGTCGCAAAAGACGGTGCGACAGCAGCTTATGCAATCAAAGCATCTTCTGTCGGATTCGGCGGACCTCTCACACTTATGGTCGGTGTGACCGTAGATGGCGTCATCTACAACACCGATGTTCTTTCACAGAGCGAGACTCCGGGTCTTGGTGCAAAATGTACTGAGCCTGAGTTCCACGACAGGTTCCTCAATCTCAATCCTAAGGAGAAGAAACTTGCTGTGAAGAAAGATGGTGGTGACATCGATGCAATTACTGCTTCCACCATCACCTCACGTGCTTATATCGAGGCTGTCAAGAACGCCCTTGCAGCTTATGAACAGATTTCGGCTGAAGCCGGCAATATCAATGAATAAGGAGACTGGTTATGGGAAAATTTCAACTTATCACTAAAGGTCTCGTCAAAGAGAACCCGACTTTCGTGCTTCTGCTCGGTATGTGTCCTACTCTTGCCACTACCACTTCTGCCATCAACGGAATGAGTATGGGACTTGCCACCCTGTTTGTTCTTGTACTTTCCAATATGGTGATTTCTGCAATTGCATCCTATATTCCGGACAAGGTCCGCATTCCTTCTTACATCGTGGTGATAGCTACTTTTGTGACTGTCCTCCAGTTTGTTATGCAGGCTTTCGTTCCTGATATCTATGAGACTCTCGGTCTGTTCATCCCACTCATTGTAGTGAACTGTATCGTCCTCGGACGTGCTGAAGCTTTTGCAAACAAGAACAGTGTCATCGATTCAGCTTGTGACGGTCTCGGAATCGGTCTCGGTTTCACCGTTTCACTCACAGTCCTCGGTCTGGTGCGTGAAATCCTCGGCAGCGGTTCAGCTTTCGGATTCAAATTCATCCCGGGTGACGGCATCCTTGCCTTTGTCCTTGCTCCGGGAGCCTTCCTTGCCTTGGGTTATCTCATCGTCATCTTCAGAAAACTCTTTGTCAAAAAGTAAAGAAGCATTATGGAATATATATTGATCATCATATCAGCGATATTCGTAAACAATATCCTGCTCTCCCAGTTCCTCGGAGTATGTCCGTTCCTCGGAGTATCCAACAAGTTGAGCACGGCGGTAGGTATGTCCGGTGCAGTCTGCTTCGTTATTACGCTTGCAACTGTGGTGACATATCTTCTGAATATGCTTCTTGTAAAATGCGGTCTTGAATTCCTCCAGACAATCAGCTTCATCCTTGTGATTGCCGCTCTTGTCCAGATGGTGGAAATCGTCCTCAAGAAGATCAGTCCGTCCCTCTATTCTGCCCTCGGAATCTTCCTTCCTCTTATCACCACCAACTGCGCCGTTCTCGGTGTGGCTCTCACAGTGGTTACAAAGGAATTCACCCTCGGCGCCGCTGAGCCTTATATGCTCAATCTCGGACAGGCTACCGTCTATGCCTTCGCGACTTCCCTCGGTTTTGGCCTCGCAATGATTCTCTTTGCAGGTCTCCGCGAGCAGCTTGCTCTCAACAAAGTTCCTAAGTCATTCAAAGGCATTCCGATTGCCCTTGTGACCGCCAGCATCCTTGCAATGGCATTTATGGGATTTTCCGGTCTTGTCAAATAATGGAAGAACAGATAAGACTTCTATATGAAATCGGCGTGGAGCATCGTAGAAACTCCCGTTTCGGAGATGCCATCAACGCATACGAAGAAGCAGCAGCCCTTGCTGAAAAGGCTGCTGCTTCTTGTTCTTCCGATTCCGCCGCGGAGCGGAGAGAATATCTTGACTTTGCCGTCAAATCGCGTGCTTCCGCTGACCTTATACGGGAAATCAATGCTTTTGTAAATACTGACCTGATGAATCCGTAACTCAGAATTTGTATTTCACTGAGACTGACGGCACAAATCCAAGCAATCCATTGTTGTAAAATCCGGTCTTGTTCTCATAGACCTTGATTTGTGTTCCTCCCAAATCGGCTCCTGCCTGATTGGTCGTAACGTGCAATCCGATGTAAGGCCTGAGATCGACAGACAATTGCAGAGGAAACCAGAATGTGTATTCCAATCCTACCTGTGCCGCAACTCCAATCATAAAACCGTGTTGGAAGACTTTCTGCTTGATTTGGTCTTCAAAGGAATAACTTACAGGGTCCTGTACATATCCGAGAGCGAGTCCCGGACCGGCATACATACACCAGCTGCCCTTGTTCGTCCACGCCGGTCTTGCTACGGTGAAGTTATAAATACAAGATGCCTTGAAGCCTGCTGACTTGCCTGAGGCGCATCCATAATCCACTCCTGCATTGACTTCAATGAAGTCTTTTTTCGCGATTGAATGTTGATAAACCACATCGGTTCCCATTCCTCCCGTTCTAACTCCTATTGAACGTGGTTGGGCATTTGCCGCCAAGCATATTCCAGATGCCAGCACTGCCACTAAAATTCTTTTCCAATTTTTCATTATCTCTTACTATTTGTGGTTAGGGAATCTTGAGGATTCTCAGATTCGTCCCTCTTATAGGCAAAGATATGAAAAACACAGATATAAAAAAAGATATTGTTCTTATTCAGGACAATATCTGACATAAAATAACACGATAGGGTTAACTGCGATTCCGGGATGGAATCGTACAAAATCTTGATGCTGCGTCAATTACTCAGCTTTGCAGCAAGATCCGCAATCAGTGCTGTCTTTGCAGCAAGAAGCGCAATCTGAACTGTCTTTGCAGCAGGATGCACAGTCTGAGCTGTCTTTGCAACATTCTTTAGACTCGCAGCACTCCTCAGTAGCTGCCTTGGTCTCATCTGATGATTTCTGGTTGTTGCTGCAGCAAGTGCAAGAAGATGCAACTGAAAGCATAACTACAGTTGCAAGTGCCATAAAAATCTTTTTCATAGCAATGATAGTTAATAATTTGTTAAACAACAGTATTCCTAAAAACCGCTGCAAAACTATATAGAATTTCAGAAAAATCAAAGAAAAATATTACGAATCTATTTAGGCAATTCATACACCTCCATTCCGGAAATCTCTCCATTTTCTAAATGAAAACGCAAGGCCGTCCTTACAATGTGAAACCCATATTTACCGGCTGCTCCAGGATTGATTACCATCATATTGTAAAAATTGTCCCTCATTACACGCAGTATATGTGAATGACCGCATACGAAAATGTCCGGACGGTGCTCTAAAATCAGCATTCTTGCCTTGGCGTCATAATGCTTGGGGTAACCTCCTATATGCGTCATAAGCACTTTCAGCCCTCCACATTCGAATAGGCGGTATAGTGGATAGTCATATCTAAGGTCCTGCCCGTCGCAGTTGCCATAAACGCCCACCAACGGCTTGAAAGCCGCTATTTTCCTTGCTGTTTCGATATTCCCGAAATCCCCTGCGTGCCATATTTCATCAACAGGCTCCAGAAAGTCTTTCAGGGGTTTATCGAAAAGTCCGTGTGTATCAGAAATCAGTCCTATGTACATATTCGTTTCTTTTTCGCAAAAATAAAGAATGATGACTTAAATTTGTAATTTAAGTTTTGTAAATGCAAAACTTGAGTTTGTAACTTGTCGATTTGTTAATTATGGAACTGTTTTATTCCAAAGACATAGCTGGCGATATTTGCCGTTTGGACCAGGATGAATCAACTCATTGTATAAGAGTGCTCAGACATAAGTCCGGAGACATCGTTTCCGTCATCGACGGCGCTGGCAACCTTTATGAATGCCAAATCGAGGATGATTCATCGAAGGGTGCCGTTGCAAGAATCGTAAAAACATTTCCGGACTGGGGCTCGCATCCATACAACCTCCATCTTGCCGTATGTCCTACCAAGAATATGGACCGCTATGAGTGGTTAGCTGAAAAGGCCTGCGAAGTGGGGCTTGATATCCTTTCACCCGTTTTCGGAGATCATTCGGAAAGGAAGGTGCTCAAAGCTCCGAGACTGGAGAAAATTCTTATCTCTGCAGCCAAGCAATCTTTGAAGGCAAAGATTCCTTTTTTGTCCGAGCCAGTGACTGTCAGAGAGTTCGTTGCTTTGTACAAGGATGATGACTCATTGAAATTGATTGCCTATTGTTTTGAGGATGAAACACATCCGAGAGTTTCAATCAAGGATGTTTTGGAAAAATATCAGGGCAGGGAAGTAGTTGTGATGATAGGTCCTGAAGGAGATTTTTCCGAATCTGAGGCTGCTGATGCAATGGCTGCCGGCTTCATTCCCGTTCATTTGGGTACATCCCGTCTGAGAACGGAAACAGCCGCATTGACTGCGGCTGAAGCGGTATATTTCAGATATATGTAGTTTTGAGGATAACTAAGGAATCTTCAAAAAAATCTGTCATTCCGATTTCATTCCCTGATGATTTTTATCGTGGCATCCAATCCGACTTTGATTATGGATGAGGCTTTGTGTGTCGAACCTTTATCGGCGGAAGGATCCACGCAATAATCCACCGCATTCTTGATATCTTCAGAGATCTCCGCGAAATTCGCAGGTGTCTTTTCTCCGGAAATATTAGCTGAAGTTGATACAATAGGTCTTCCGAACTTCTTTACAAGATCGAGGCAAAATCCTCCGAGTGGAATCCTGATACCCACTGTACCGTCTTCTGCAACCGTATTGGATGCCAATGCATATTTTGAAGGTGTGTCAGAGTATATGGCGTCAGGATAGATTATTGTCATCGGCTTGTCATTGACTTCAACAAGTTGGATGGCCATTTCTGGAATCTCCCTTATATATCTTGCCACCATATCGAGGTCTGAAGCCAGCAATACGAGTGACTTGCTGTCTGAACGATGTTTGATTTCAAAAATCCTTGCCACGGCAGCTTTGTCGGTGGCATCGCAGCCGAGCCCCCAAACCGTGTCTGTCGGATAGAGGATTATTCCTCCTTTACGCAATGTCTCAATTGCATTTTCTATATTGTACATATTATCAATAATTTCATATCCTGTTTCATACTATTCCTATATTGCAAATTCTGAAACTACCGGATAGTGGTCTGAATATTTGATTCTTGGAGTCCTGTGTGACAATGCTTTGCATCTGTCCGGGCAGAGGATGTAGTCAATTCTCAGCAAAGGCCAGAGGTGGGAATAGGTGGCTCCGAAGCCTTCGCCTGCCTCACGGAAAGTGTCCTTGCGTCCTTTTGACAGTCTGTAGTAACTGTAAGACATAGGGTTGTCATTGAAATCCCCACAAACGACCGCATCCATTGGGCAACCGGAAATATGGCTGAGCACCTGGTTTACCTGTTTCGGACGTCTCGTGATTCCTTTCTTCATCTTGTACTCTGTATCCTTAAGATAGTCCTGGTCATTGCCCCAGATGGATTTGACGATACCGGAGAATGATATGTTGTAACTCTCAAAGTGACAGTTATATACCCTAAGGGCGTCATTGCCGATTACAAAGTCTGTGTAAATGGCGAGGTTGGTACTTTCCTCAAATTTTATCGCTCCTTTTGTCAGGGCTCCCATTTTGCTCAAAGTCACATTGCCGAAGCATCCTTTTCTTCCTGGAAATAGATAATATTCGGCATCATACCCTTTGAATGCAGACTTGAGGAAGCCTTTGATATCCTTTTCCGATTCACAGAAAAACTCCTGCAGACAAATTATATCGGCATTCTCCCTGTGGAGGAATTCTGTGATTTCGTCCAATTTTCTCTTCCTGTCTTCCGGGGAAGTGGAATTTTCTGCAAGCCTACCCACATTATATGACACTATTTTTATGATGGTATCTTCTTCTCCTTCAGGTGATTCTGCTTGTCTTCCAGGAATCTGGAAATATCGTCCTATGAAAAAGAACGCCGGAAGAACGGCAATAAGCGGAATTAAGATGCTTTTGGAGCGTCTTTTCAGCGCCCAGAAAACAAGGAATACGTTCAGTGCCATCAATGGCACGAAAAGCAGACCGAAGAGGGAAACGGTCCAAAGTTTTGCCGGATTTATGAATATGGAAATATAGGAAAGCATTAGAAGACCGGCGGCAATGAGCATTCCCACTCTTGCCGTTATGCCGAAAAAGGCAATACGCCCTTTTTTCTTCCCTGCTTTCCGTTTTTTACTCATAATCGTACAAACGATGCTTCTTTTTCCAATAAATAATCATAAGCCATCCGAAGAGCATTCCTCCGAGGTGGGCGAAGTGTGCGATTCCACCTCCCATTCCTGTGACTCCTGTCACAAGTTCAATGGCAGCAAAGATGAGTACGAACCACTTGGCCTTAAGTGTGATTGGAGGAAATACCAGTGTGAGGCGGGAGTCAGGATAAAGCATTCCGTAACCGAGCAGGAGTCCGTAGATCGCTCCTGAAGCACCTACCGTAGGGGTCATCTTGAGAGCGTGAAGGGCTGCCTGAGCGTGGATGGAACCTTCAGCGATCTGATTCATATACACCTGTGCCTGAATGAATTGCACTCCAGTGTGGAGGGCGGCTGCACCGAGTCCTGTCACAAAATAGAAAAGCAGGAATTTTTTCGGGCCCCATACTCTTTCAAGCACTGAACCGAATACAAACAAGGTGTACATATTGAAGAACAGATGCCAGAATCCACCGTGCATAAACATATGGGTCACGATCTGCCAAGGTTTGAAAAATGGTGATGTAGGATAGAAGAGAGCAAACTTTTCTATCATAAACTCCTCATTGAGAGCTGTCATTATCATTATCAATATGTTGATGATGATGATGTTCTTAGTCACAGTGGGGATCGAGCTGAGAAAGCCACCCCTTCCATTGCCGTAATTCATTTGTCTTTATTTAAATTTATTCTCCAGTTCTTCTGCAGTCAGTATTGTCATAGTCCTGTGTCCGGAACTCGTGAATTCCGGATTGCTGCAGGCGAACAGGGAATCTATCAATCTTTGTGCCTCTATGTTCGTGACAGGTCTGTCATCCCCGGTGGCACCTATCTTTGCAAATCTTTCCGCCATTGCGGATTCCATTGTTTCCTGAAGGTTGAAATGGTCATCAGAGAGCGCTGTAACCAGGTCGGACACCATCACCTGTACTTTTCCGGGCTCGGCGCTATAACCTTCAGGAACGCCTCCAACTGCAACCGTATCGTTGCCGAAAGGCCTGATGTCGAATCCAGCGGCAGACAAAATATCTGAATGTTCCTCGATTATCAGTCTTCCTTCCACTCCGACTTGCACCTGCACAGGGAAGAGTGCGGTCTGGGTTATATGCCCGTTCCTCGAAATGGCTTCAAGAAACTGTTCATAGAGGATTCTTTCCCTTGCGCGCTTGATGTTTATTGCCATCACCCCGGATTTTACGCCTGTCAGTATGAACTTGTTTTGGAGCACAAGCACTGATTTGGACGGCATCGTCTTGTCTTCAAACAATTTACCATAGTCCTGACGTTTATCCACATAGGAGGAATAGTCTCCCGGATAGCCTCCCTGGAAACCATTTTCAGGCTGAACCTGTATTCCGGCTCCGGAATCTGACGGTGAAACAGCTTGGAAAGAATTCAGAAAATTGTTCGGCTCGGAAGGGAAACCATCGTTTTCGAATGGATTGAATGTGGGATCTTTGCCGAACTGTGGCTCGCTGATCTGCCTGTATTCATCGAATTTCTTGCTGAATACCGGTAGCTCCGGTGCTCCTTCTGTCTCAAAATCAATGCTTTGTCCGAATGAATTCCTTCCGAGTGTCTCTTTTATGCAGGCATATAGCACTTGGAAGATAACGCTGTCATCCTCAAATTTGATTTCTGTCTTGGTCGGACTCACGTTCACGTCAATGGCGTGCGGGTCCACTTCCATATATATAAAATAAGACGGAGTTACTCCTTCTGGAATCAGATTTTCGTATGCCTTCATCACCGCCTTGTGGAGATATGGGCTTTTGAAATATCTTCCGTTTACAAAGAAAAACTGGTTGCCGAGACTTTTTTTTGCAAGGTCCGGACGACCGGTAAATCCATATATATGGGCCACGGAAGTGCGGGCGTCTATATCTACTATTTCATTCGCCACGTTTGTACCCAGCAAATCCTGAATCCTGAATTTCAGGGATTTTGCCGGTTTGAGCACATAGATTTCCTTGTCATTGTGGGTGAGGGAAAATCCTGTTTCCGGTCTTGTGAGGGCAACTCGGGTGAATTCCGATACTATGTGCCTGAATTCGACATTGTCTGATTTGAGGAATTTCCTCCTTGCCGGAATATTGTAAAATAGGTCCCTGACAGTGAAATTGGAACCTTTTGGAACTGACGCAGCTTCTGTGGATACGTGTTTTGAATCAGCGAACACTACCTCACATCCCACTTCGTCCTCAGCCCTTCTTGTTTTCAGGGACACTTGCGACACCGCCGCTATTGACGGCAGTGCTTCGCCTCTGAACCCAAAGGTCCCTATGGAAAGAAGGTCTTCCGCGCAACCGATTTTGGATGTCGCGTGTCTTTCAAAACAAAGAACTGCTTCATCTGGAGACATTCCGCAGCCGTTGTCTATAACTTGAATCAGGGTGCGTCCCGAATCCCTGATTATTACTTTCACCTGATCTGCTCCTGCATCTATGGCATTTTCCATCAATTCCTTCACCACTGACGCAGGTCTTGTCACCACCTCACCGGCGGCTATCATATTGGCTATGTTGCTTGGTAAAATCCGAATTTCCATTATCCCCCCCCTGATCCCTAAAGCACAGAATAGAATTTAGCTATCATTATCAACACCACAAAGAACAGAATCAGTCCAAGTATGCCGATTACCCTCTGGTATCTGCTGGAATCTTTGGTTTTCTGATATTTACCATCCCTGAAGCTGCCTTTGATATATGCCCCGGGAACATATTCCTCTTTTTCGAGAGTTCCGTCAACGTGTCCGAACTTCTCCTTCAGAGCCTCTTTCTCCGGATCGTAATACCGAGGCTTGTAATTGAATACCCTATGCTCTTGTGAGCCGAAGAAGCTGAAATTAAATCCCATAACCCTTATTCTAATTCATTTTATCTGTTTTTGGTGGCGTCATAATCCCATCGGGAACAATCCGCCACACAAATTTACACTTTTTTATTTATTATTTCGTACTTTTGCAGAAATACCTATGCCCTTGGATAGGTATTTCAAATGTCATCCCGAGCGACCGTAGGGAGTCGAGGAATCTAAACCAGAACAAAATGGACATAAGAATAGGAAACGGATACGACGTACACGCTCTTGCCGAAGGACTTCCCCTTTGGCTTGGCGGTGTGCAGATTGACAGCATTAAAGGCTGTATAGCCCATTCGGATGGCGATGTCGCCATCCACGCATTATGTGACGCCCTTCTTGGCGCCCTCGCCTTAGGAGACATCGGAAGGCATTTCCCGGATACCTCAGATGAATTCAAAGGCATTGATAGCAAGATACTTTTGAAACGCACGATGCAACTTGTCAAGGGGCTTGGATTCAAGGTGGGGAACGCGGACATCACCATTGCAATGCAGCGTCCCAAACTCGCGCCTTATATCCAGGCGATGCGCGAAACCCTTGCAACTCTGATGGAAGTGCCGATAACCAGGGTGTCAGTAAAGGCCACAACCACCGAAAAGCTCGGTTTTGTCGGTAGGGAAGAGGGCTGTGCAGTCTTTGCAACTGCGCTTCTTTTGGCGGATTAAGGGTTCTTATAAAAAATAATTGCAAATTTTTGCGAAATAATTTTGCGATTTAATAAAACATTCGTACATTTGCAATCCCAAAATGAAACGGGGACATATTGAGATATGGTGTAATGGTAGCACTACAGATTCTGGCTCTGTCAGTGAGGGTTCGAGTCCTTCTATCTCAACAAAAATATATCGCACACCATAGCGAAATATGGCGGGATAGCTCAGCTGGTTAGAGCGCATGATTCATAATCATGAGGTCCCCAGTTCAATCCTGGGTCCCGCTACCATTAAAGAATTTTCAAACTCAATCATATATTTTCCGGCGCATACTTGCGGCGGTTTTTTCGTTTTATATTCCTAATAATTGAGCCACATCCTGAATGCGATATAATTGACATCTCTCATATTTTTCCAATGCAGATGCAAGTCTTTGCTCATCAACTGGTTTAAGAATATATGCGATACTGTCGAAAGAAAACGCTCGGAGCGCATATTCATCGTATGCCGTAGTGAAGATGATCGAAGAGTCCGGTTTTGCGACAGACAAAAATTCAAAGGCATTGCCATCGCTCAGATGAATGTCAAGAAAAATCAGGTCCGGATGTCTCAATCATAGCCTCCGTCAACGGACTCAATTCAAATTTATTGACTTTGAGTAGAGGTTCCGGAAAGGCATAGTGGATGCTCTCCTGCAATTTATCGTGAAGGGCAACCGCTTCTTTCGGACTGCGACATTTTATCAACAGTTGGGCATAATTGGATTGTGGACCGAAGGCAATGTTTGACAGATAATATCGCGGCGGGGTGCGTCCTACAAAGGTCGAAACCATCTCCACATCCCCTGCATTTCTCACATAATCAGCAATTTCTCCTGCAATCCGGTCCGTACATTCGATATTCGTACCCTCCGGCATCCACATATCCATAGTGAAATACTGTTTTTCAAGAGCCGGTACGAACACTTTAGGAATATAGCGGAAACTCAAGGCTGAAAGCACGAGCATCACTGCAAGGCTTCCTACTGTGAGGAACCGGTGCCTGAGCACGCACCTGAGGGCGCTTCGGAACATATTGTAATATTTTCCGTTGAACAGTTCTGCAGACAATTCTTCCGGTCTTGGTCTCCTGACGAACTCCTGAATGAAGAATGGAGTCTGTGTGAGGGCGAAAACCCAACTGAAAAGCAGCGAGACGCCGATCACAATTACAAGAGAAGAAAGCAGTTCACCGGTGATATGCGGAGAAAAGTAAATGGGAAGGAAAGTGATTATGGCAATGAGAGTTGCGGCAAGCAGAGGCAGTGCGTTCGAAGAACACGCTTTCATTATTGCCACACGTTTACGTAGCCCCCTTTGAAAAGCAGAAGCACTGCGTTAGCCACATCTGATTCGTGCCCCTGGTCATATACGGATGTCAGTTCAAATCCCTCAGGCATAGTTGCCTTGAATCGCTCCAGGCTCTCTTTCACCGCTTTTGACATATCAACAACATTTCCGGTGGGAACTGTTGAGATGGCAATTCCAATTGATGGAACTCCGTTGATTTTCATTATGTTAGACGGTGGAGTCTGGTAGCTTTCAATAATGTCGGCAATGTCTGCAAGACGGAAATGTTCTCCAGACCGTGATACAATCACAAGTTCCTTGATGTCATCAAGAGAATAGAAATTTCCTGTGGACTCAATCCGGATTCTGCAATCTCCGGCATCTATTCCACCTGCGTCCACTACCTTGTTATTTGCCTCGAACGCCTTTGCAATGTCGGCTGTTGTAATCCCGCTTCCGGACATTAATGCCGGGCTGACCTTTACATCAATCGTCGGAGTCTGCACTCCGTAAATCTCAACCTTTGCGACATCCTTCACCTTGAGCAGCTCATTCTTTATCAACTTCGCTTCATCTTCCAACTCCCGGAAACTGTAACCCTCCCCGCTCAAACCGTAGAACACTCCGAGAACATCACCGAAATCATCGTTGACGATGGACGGTCCAGCTCCTTCCGGCAATTTGCCCTGGGCGTCATTGACTTTTCGACGCAACTTGTCCCATAATTGCTGCATCTGCTCAGCACGGATTTCCTTTTTTACATAAACGGTGATTTTTGACAGACCTGCACGATTTTCGGTCTTGAGGTAATACAATTCACCCAATGACTGGATTGCCTCTTCAAGCACATCAGTCACTTGGCTTTGTACTTCCGAAGGCGATGCACCGGGATATGGAGTCATCACCAATGCCTGCTTGATTGTAAACGGAGCATCCTCCAGTTTGCCCATACGCGAATATGCGAACAGACCGCCTGCGAGAACGATTACAAGAAGCATTATGGTGACATTCTTGTTTTTTAGGAAATATTCAATGAATTTCATAATTGTCAGCGATTTAGATTGACACACATCCCGTCTGAGAGGAATCGCAATCCTGTTGTGGCAACAATCTCCCCTTCTTTCAGTCCCTCTTTGATTAGAGCGATCCCATCTGCCTTAAGTTCAGTTCCTGACACTTTCCTCATTTTGACAGTCGAATTGTTTTTGTCAACAACCCATACGAAATCCCCGATTCCCGGACGGTGACAAAGTGCCTGTAGCGGAATTGCCACACTTTTTCCGGCTGTATCTTCGTTCTCATCGACGACTATATGCGCTTTGCCAGACATCCCGGAAAGCAGTTCCCCGTCATCATTATGAAGCAGTGCGTTGCAACTCTCATCGTATGCTGCCTTGGCGGAGATGTAATCAGCTTTTGCCTTTTCAAATGTGTTTGCCGACACATTCCCTTTCTCATACAGGACGGAAATCCTTTCGTATTCCGCCTTCAACTGTTCATATAAGGCTGATGCTCGCTCTTTCCGGATTCTAAAATCGCGGGAATCTATCTCGGCTATTATATCGCCTCTTTTATAATGGTTTCC
>JBJEBO010000110.1:0-3685 GCA_051870155.1 Candidatus Cryptobacteroides sp. | reverse complement strand
GCCTCCGAGGGCGTGGTATAGTGTGATGACAGCGGAGATTCTTTCGTAGGTATCCTCCGCCTGTGAAGTTTCTGCAGAAAGCAGGGACTGCTCTGCAGTGAGTACATCAAGGTATGTGGTGGAACTGTGCTGCATCAGGAGTTCGGTCTTTGTCACAGCCTCTTTCAGAGCCTCAACCTGTTTGCTTCTCATTTGGGCTTTTTCAGTGGCACACTGATATTGTCTCAAGGCATTGTTGACCTCGGCTCCGGCATTGAGGACGGTCTGCCGGAAAGAGAGTTCAGCGGCCTCCTGGTCTGCACGGGCAATTTCCACCTGGGCTTTCAGTGCCCTTGAATTGAATATTGGCTGGAGGATGGATGCCGCCGCATTGAGGATGAGTCCAGACGGATTGACTACTGTGCTGCCGAGACTGTTTGTCCATCCTGCTGCCCCGCTAAGGGAGAGAGAAGGATAGAGGCTTGCACGTGCCACATTCACAGCATAATATGATGCAGCGAGATTGTTTTCGGCAGCGCGTACATCCGGTCTGCGGGAAAGGATGGCTACAGGCACTCCTGTGAGAAGTTCCTCAGGGAAGGATGCATCCGAAAGCACACCTCTTTCTATATGGTGCGGAGTTTCGAACAGGACTGTACAGATGGCTGTCTCAAGGTCTGAGATGCTGTGGCAAATTTCTTCCTTCGCGGCCTCAATCTGATACCAGGCGCCCTTCATCTGGGCCACAGCCACCTCATTGGCCATTCCTGCATCACTCATAGCACTGAGCACCCTCACACTTTCCTTGAATTTCTCCGCTGTAGATTCTGCTATGCGTAATTGCTCGTCAAGCATCAAAAGGGTGTAATATTGGGTGGCTATGCCTGCAATAAGACCTGCCTGGGCTGCCTGCTCATAATTTTTCGCCATCTCAAGGGATTCCTTGGCCTGACGCTTCCTGTTGGTGTTTTTGCCGAAGATGTCAACCTCCCAACTTGCAGCCACAGGAACCGTATAGGTCCAGGAAGCACCTGTATTGAGATTATTGAAATTGTTGAATCCTCCCACAGAACCTTCCGGAGCGAAATTGAACGACGGTAGATAGGCAAGACGGGCTGTCTTGAGAGCGGTTTCAGCCTTTTCAACGCTCAACATCGCTGTCCTGACATCGGTGTTGGATTCCAATCCCTTCTCAATCAGCGCCTGCAAGTGGCTGTCAGTGAATAGTTCCCTCCAGCCGAGATCCGCGATACTGACGGTATCCGTCGTGGCATATTCCTGACCGAAGAGGTCATCGCCGACGACATTCTCCGGACGCTCATATTTTTTGTAGATACCGCAGCTGGCGGTGAGGACCACCGCCGCTGCAATAATCATTATATTTATTACCTTGTTTATCATTGTATATACTTTATTGTTTCGACTACATTTTGTCATTTCGACTCATTTTGTCATTTCGACTGAGCGAAGCGAATGGAGAAATCTATAGATGACATTATAACTTAACAATGTTATCCTTTTCCCCCTTAGCCTTTTTCATCTGACGGACCTCCTCTATTTCAGTCTGAATCTGCCAGTCCTGCTTCTCGAATTCCTCCGGCTTATATTTTTCCTCCAGCCACTTGAACACCACGAACAAAGACGGCACAAGGAAAAGGAGAACAAGAGTACCCACAAGCATACCTCCCACAGCACCGGTTCCCAAAGAAGAGTTACCGTTTGCACCCACACCGGTCGAGAACATCAACGGAAGCATACCGAACACCATCGTAAGGGCGGTCATAAGGATAGGTCTGAGACGAACCTTGGCTGCACCGATAGCGGCTTGTGTAAGGCTCATTCCGGCTTTCCTTCTCTTGCCGGCATACTCGGTGATGAGGATGGCCGTCTTGGCAAGAAGTCCGATGAGCATTATGACACCTGTCTGGAGATAGATATTGTTCTCAAGGCCGAATAATTTGGCAAAGAGGAATGAACCCATAAGTCCGCAAGGCACTGAGATGATGACTGCGAGAGGAATGAGGAAACTCTCATAGAACGCACACAGAATCAAGTAAATCAATATGATACAAATACCATAAATTATGATGGAACTGCTGGTGCTTCTGGCCTCCTCCCTTGTGATTCCGCCGAACTCGTAGCCATATCCACGCGGAAGAGTCTGTTTTGCAACCTCTCCGATGGCATTGATGGCGTCTCCGGATGAATAACCCGGTGCAGCCGAACCGTTTACGGCGATGGAATTGTACATATTGAACCTCGCAAGTGACTGAGGACCATAGACCTTTGCCAATTCCACGAACTGGCTCAGAGGTGCCATCTCCCCGTTGTTCATCCTCACGAACATTCTGTTCAAGGTCTCAGGGCTCATCCTATATTCCGGAGACGCCTGGATCATAACACGGTAAACGTGGGAGAAACGGTTGATATTTGACACATACTGACCTCCGTAATAACCGCTCAAAGTGTTGAGCACCATTGATGGAGACACTCCCGCCCTCTTGCATTTCGCGGCATCCACATCCACCATATATTGAGGGAAATTCGGGTTGAATGCCGTATATGCCATAGCGATTTCAGGTCTCTTGTTCAACTCGGCAAGGAAACCCTGTGCAATCTGGAAGAAGTCCTGGACATCGCCGTCGTTCTTGTCCTGGAGATGCATCTCGAAACCGTTGGTGGTACCGTAACCCGTGATGACAGGAGGTGCCACAGGCATAATCTGGGCATCCTTGATGTCGGCTGTAATCGCCCTGATCTGGTCAATCAGAGCCTGAACCTTGTCCTCCTTGTGCGGACGGAATTTCCAGTTCTTCATCCTGATGACAAGCTGTCCATAAGCCGTACCTTCTCCACCGATCATTCCGTAACCTGCCACGCTGGCGATCTTGTCGAACTGTTCGATGCCATTGATCCGGTCGTAAATCTTCTCGATGACCTGGTATGTATTGTCGAGCGAGCTTCCCGGAGACATAGTCACATCCACCATTATGACGCCCATATCCTCATCCGGCACAAGTCCGGTAGGGGTGGTCGCCATAAGATAGACGAAGAGTCCAATCCCGACCGCAAGGATGGTCCACATAGCCCATTTCTTGCGGATAAAGAACAATACTCCATATTTGTAACGCTCCACAACAGCGTTGAATCCCACCTGGAATTTCTTCCTGAATCTGTTGGAGAAATTGTCGATTTCCTTGCCGTCCTCGCCGATATAAGGTTTCAGGAGGATGGCGCAAAGCGCAGGCGCGAGGGTGAGGGCTGTGACTGCGGAAATACCCACTGCGACGGCCATTGTGATACCGAACTGGGTGTAGAAGATTCCTGAAGTTCCGCCAGTCATTGACACAGGGATGAACACCGCCATAAAGACGAGGGTTGATGTCACGATGGCGGAAGAAATGCCGTCCATAGCGTCATTGGTGGCGTGGAATGAGGATTTGTAGCCCACTTCGAAACGGGCCTGAACAGCCTCCACGACCACGATCGCATTGTCCACCACCGTTCCGATGGCGAGCACGAGGGCAAAGAGGGTGAGAAGGTTGATCGTAAATCCGGCCACAGCCATAAAAGCGAAAGTTCCCACAAGGGAGGCGATGATGGAAATCGCCGGGATGAGGGTGGCCCTGAAGTCCTGGAGGAAGAACCATACCACGAGCACGACGAGGAGGAATGCGATGATGAGCGACTGGAACACCTCTTTAAT
>JBJEBO010000109.1:0-3700 GCA_051870155.1 Candidatus Cryptobacteroides sp. | reverse complement strand
CTATATTGGCAACATCCTCCGCGGTCTCGATGCAGACGATATGACGAACGCCCTCGATTATCTTATGTGCAACCTTCCGTCATTCGTGGATACTTCGTGTTATGCTACCTTCGACTCCCTTCTGACAAGGGAGGCTTTGGAGAGGCAGATGGCTGAGAATTATGAGATTGTGATGAACGATATGACGGGAAGCGCCACCACTATGGTAGCGACTGACCCTGCCGGTCTCAGAAACGCCGTTCTTTCGGGATTGGGAATCTCCCTCCCGTCTTTGGGCGGTTCCGACGATTCTGCCGCAGCATCCGACGACGGCGGTGCTGATTTTGGCGACACCAAGGCATCCGAAGGCGACACCGCAGCCGCGGGGAATTCCCTGACCGGTGGCTATGCCCTTGTGGACGGACAGTTCTTCTGTCCGGACAAGACAGTGGGAATTATTTTCATAGCCCCTGAATTCAGTTTCCTCGACTCCAAGGCTGGCAATAAACTGGTGAAGATGATCGAAAAGGAGGCCAAGGCATTTGAACAGATATACCCTGATTATGAGTTCCTTTTCCACGGTTCGCCTGTCGTGAGCACATTTAATGCAAGGCAAATCAAGAAAGATCTTGCGATGACCGTAGGTATCTCACTCATAATTATTTGCATCCTTCTTGGAATCTGCTTCCGGAACAAATCGACAATCTTCCAGCTCCTCGCACCTGTGGCTTACGGTGCCCTTTTTTCCCTTGCCTGCATCTGGTGGATTAAGGGAGGAATGTCGGTAATGGCACTCGGACTTGGGGCGATTGTCCTCGGAGTGGCACTGAGCTACTGCCTGCATATAGTCACCCATTACAAATATGTCAATGACCCAGTGCAGGTGCTCAAGGACCAGACGAAACCTGTTATCCTCGGAGTCATCACCACGGTGGGTGCATTCCTCGGACTGCTTTTCACAGGCAGCGACCTTCTGAAGGACTTCGGAATCTTCGCTTCCCTCGCAATGGCCGGGACTCTCGTGTTCATCCTCATTTTCCTGCCGCATTTCTTCAATCCGGACAACAACAGACGCTCTGAGAAGGCTTTCAAGGTGCTGGATAAGATCAACGCCTATCCTTTAGACAAGGTAAGATGGCTCAAATGGGGAATCGTTCTCGTATGCATCGTCAGCTGCATTTTCTCTTCAAGGGTGAAATTCGACAGCGATATGCACCATATCGGCTATAATGAGCCTAAGGTGCTCAAATCCGTCGCCTTATATAATGAAAAGAATAATAACGGCTGTACATCAATGAATTATGCAGCCTGTGCGGACGATTTTGATGAGGCTATAGCCATAAACCGCCAAATTTTATCCGCGGTGAAGGGACTCAAGGCGAAGGGAATGGTGGCGCAATATAACGATCTCTCCCCTATCCTTACTGAAAGTAGTATGCAGGAGGCGAGAATTGCAAGATGGAAGGAATATTGGAGCGAAGAAAGGCTTGGAAGGCTGCGCAAGGACATTGCATCGCTGGCAGGAAAATATGGATTGGACGGAGATATGTTCGAACCGTTTTTCGCAATGGCTGAGGCCGATTATTCTCCTTGCAACATAAGTACTGACGGTGTGCTTCCGGAGAGCCTGATGTGCAATTTCGTTGAGAACACCGCAGGGAAATGGATGATTTTCACATCGGTGAAGATGCCTGATGAATACAAGGATGTTGTGAATCAGGCTGTTGACGAAATCCGCGGAGGTGTGGTAATCGACCCGTTCTGGTACACCACGGATATGGCGAAGGCGCTGAATGACGACTTCCAGACAGTGGTTCTGATTTCCTCTATTTTCGTGCTGATTGTGCTTCTGCTTTCTTTCAGAAGCCTCCTTATCTCCCTGACGGCATTTATGCCTATGGCGCTGAGTTGGTATGCGGTGAACGGACTAATGGCCATCTTCGGACTTGAATTTAATCTTATAAACATAGTCATAGCCACATTCATCTTCGGTATTGGCGTGGATTACAGCATTTTCGTCACCAATGGTCTGATCGACCAGGCGAAGGGACAGGGTAACACCCTGCTCACCTATCACAAGACGGCGATCTTCCTTTCCGCCATTGTGCTGATTGTGGTGACGGGGTCGCTGATTTTCGCGTCCCATCCGGCTATAAATTCCATAGGCACGACCACCCTAATAGGTATGTCTGCCACCCTCCTGATTACTTACACATTGCAGCCGGCGCTTTTCAAATGGTTGCTTAAATTCGAGTTCTTCAGGAAGATGAACGGATTCACCAAGCAGTTATGAGAGGAAACAAGGCAATTGTGATCGGCTCCGGACTCGGAGGATTGGAATGTGCTTTCATTCTTGCAAAATGCGGGATGGAGGCGACTGTTCTTGAGAGGCAACAGAACATTGGAGGTTGTCTCCAAAGTTTCCATCGAGGTGGAGATGCATTCGACACGGGGATGCACTATGTGGGTTCGATGGGAGAGGGCGAGTCACTGAACAGGCTGTTCGGTTATTTCGGTCTTACTTCCCTTCCGTGGGTGGAGCTGGACCGCGACTGTTTTGACGAGGTGGTGATTGGGGACGAGAGTTTCCGTTTCGCTAACGGGCACGAGGAGTTTGTCAGGGTGCTCGGAGAGAGATTTCCGTCTGAAAAAGAGGGACTTAAAAGATATGTAGGTCTTTTGAAGAAGACTGGGGACAACATTTTTAGCATTTTGGGTTCTGACGGAGTTCCAGATTTGGAGCACTCCCCTTTCGCACAGTCGGCATACGATTTTTTATGCGACTGCATCAAGGACCCGCTCCTGAGGAAGGTGCTTTCAGGAACGGCGATGAAGATGGAGTTGAAGGCTGAGACGTTGCCTTTATATACTTTCGCGCAAATCAATGATTCGTTCATCAGGAGCGCGTGGAGGCTCAAGGGCAATGGGAGCCATATAGCTGATACATTGGCAGACAGCATAAGAAAGATGGGAGGCAGAATCCGGACGAAAGCGGAAGTGACTCAGATTAAGGAGAATGAGAACGGAGTAACAGGAGTGATTGTAAATGGCGAGGAGTTCATCGAAGCGGATTGGGTGATTTCGGATGCCCATCCGGCAGTAACAGTCTCCCTTACAAGCGAGGAAGGGGTGATCAGGAAGATTTTCCGCAGGAGGATATGTTCAGCTCCGAATACCGAGGGAATCTTTACGGCGTGCCTGAGTCTGAAGAAAGGAGTGCTGCCGTATTTGAATAAGAATATATATGTGTTCCGGGAGGATGTGGACCCGTGGTATCTGCCGGAAGGGGGAGTGCCGGGGGTGATGATAAGTTTCCCGGTGCCGGAGAATGGCGGATATGCGGACAGACTGGATCTTCTGGCTCCTTGCAGATGGAGCACAGTGGAGAAATGGGCTGGGACGCGTGTCGGACAGAGAGGAGATGATTATGTGAGATTCAAGCAGCGGATGGTGCGAGATTGCATCGAGATGGCGCAGAGACGGATACCGGGCATTGCGGATGCGGTGAACGAGGTTTATTCGAGCACTCCGCTGACATACCAGAGTTATAATCTTGTTCCGAGGGGCAGTGCATACGGGCTGAGGAAGGACTGGAATATGCCGCTTTTGTCGGTGCTTTCGCCTCAGACACAGCTGAGAGGTCTGTTGCTTACAGGTCAGAGCCTGAATTTGCACGGGTTGTTGGGAGTGTCAATGACTTCGCTCCTGACCTGCGGGGCAG
>JBJEBO010000108.1:0-3713 GCA_051870155.1 Candidatus Cryptobacteroides sp. | reverse complement strand
GTCAACCACATCTGAAGCGAATTTTTCAAGTTCCGGTTTAGGGAGATCGAGGGTTTCAAGGAGTTCCTCGAACATCACTTTGTGGACAAATTTGCCGACTTCCGGATCTTCCACGCATTCCTTCACGGTGTCGAGTCCGCTGAGGTAACCAACAGGGGAGAGGACAGTGTGAGGACCGTTCAGGAGGGTGACTTTACGTGCGTGGTAAGGAGCTTCGCTCGGAACGAAGAGCACATTGAGGCCCGCCTTGTCTGCAGGGAATTCTTTTGCAACTTCTTCAGGAGCCTCAATAACCCAGAGGTGGAAGATTTCAGCCTTGACTACGATTTTGTCGTCATAGCCTATCCTTTCGTGGATCTGGTCAATGGTATCCTTTGGATAGCCTGGCACAATTCTGTCCACGAGGGTGCAATATACTCCGCAGGCCTTTTCAAACCACTCTTTGAAACCTTCTCCAAGCTGCCATAGCTCTATATATTGGTATATGCATTTCTTGAGTTCCCTTCCATTGAGGAAAATGAGTTCGCAAGGGAAGATGATGAAGCCTTTAGAAAGGTCACCATTAAAGTGGAGGTATCTGTGATAGAGAAGCTGGGTGAGCTTGCCTGGATATGATGAAGCCGGTCTGTCTTCGAGCTTGCAAGAAGGGTCGAAAGCGATTCCTGCTTCTGTGGTGTTTGAAATTACAAACCTGATGTCCGGATTCTCCGCAAGTGCGATGTAACTGTCAAAGTCGGCATAAGGGTTGATTCCCCTATTGATTACATCTACCATTTCAATTGAATCCACAGCCTCTCCCTTATCGATTCCCTGGAGGTTGAGGTGATAGAGACCGTCCTGTGAGTTGATCATATCCACCATACCCCTGTCGATAGGCTGCACGAGTACTACTCCTGCATTGAAATCGGTTGCCTGATTGGTCTTCCATATAATCCAATCAACGAAAGCCCTGAGAAAATTGCCCTCTCCGAACTGAATCACTTTGTCCGGATACTTAGCCGCTTTTGCGGTTGTCCTGTTCAGTGTCTGCATATTATTACGTGTTTAGATTAATTTTTTGCCAAATGTACGCAATTTCCGTGTTCGGTAACGGATTTTTTATCATATTTGTATCCGATTGACAAATAATCTAATTTTTTTGGATTTTTTTGCATATCTTCCAATCCCTTTACTGACGATATTTGCAAAAAATACTAATTGAGTACACTATGGACATTTTAACCAAAGCAAAGGATACTCTTGACGGACTGTCCGGCAAGAAATTCATCAATGATGATTTTATGCTTTTCAATGACTACGCCCGTGAGCTTTATCACGAGAGCGCAGAGAAAATGCCAATCATCGACTACCACTGTCATCTTGTTCCAAAGATGATTGCTGACAACCACCAGTTCGACGACATTACTGAGGTATGGCTCGGTGGAGACCATTACAAATGGAGGGCTATGAGGGGAAACGGCGTTCCTGAGGAATTCATCACCGGAAAGCGCAGCAGCTATGAAAAATTCGAGAAATGGGCGGAGACCGTTCCATATACTATGAGGAATCCTCTCTATCATTGGACCCATCTTGAACTCGCACGTGTGTTTGGAATTTATGATCTTCTAAATCCTCAGACCGCAAGGGCTATTTATGATGAATGTACTGCAAAACTCAGGACTGAGGAATACAGGGGGCAGGAATTGATGAAAAGATTCAATGTGAAGGTGGTATGCACCACTGATGATCCGGCAGATACTCTTGAGTATCACAAAATGATTAACGAGCATCCATTCGGCGTGAAGGTTCTTCCAGCTTGGAGACCGGACAAGGCAATGGACATTGCCGATCCTGAGAAATACAAGGCCTATATAACCCGTCTTGCTGAGGTCGCCGGAGTTGAGATTAATAATTATCAGGATCTTATGGACGCCCTTCGCAAACGTCACGACTTCTTCCACTCAATGGGTAGCCGCCTTTCAGACCACGGTCTTGAGACTTTCTATGCCGCTGACTTCGAAATGGAAGAGATTGACACCATATTCAAAAATACCCTCAAAGGTCAGAGACCTACGGCTGATGAACTCCTCAAATTCCGCAGTGCAATCCTTCTTGACTTTGCAAGGATGGACTGGGAGAAAGGCTGGACACAGCAGTTCCATATCGGTGCCATCAGGGACAATAACAAGAGGATGTTCAATATTCTTGGTCCGGATACAGGATATGATGCCATCCACGATGTACAGTGCGCCGCTGCAGGTCACAAGTTCTTCAATACTCTTGCAATGGAAGATAAACTCACCAAGACGATCCTCTACAACCTCAATCCAAAGGATAACGAGGTGCTTGCAACAATGGCTTATACCTTCAACGACGGTACAGTTCCAGGAAAAATGCAGCTTGGTTCAGGATGGTGGTTCCTCGATCAGGAGGATGGTATGCGCAAGCAGATTAACGCATTGTCATCCCTCGGTCTGTTGAGCAGATTCGTGGGAATGCTCACCGACAGCCGCAGTTTCCTTTCATACCCTCGTCACGAGTATTTCCGCAGAATCCTCTGCAGCGTCCTCGGAGAGGATATAGAAAAGGGTCGTCTGCCTAAGAGCGAAATGCCGTTCATCCATCAGATGGTCAAAGATATTTCCTACAACAATGCTGACCGCTATTTCAATTTCTGATTTAGAAATTCTTCAGTTTTTTAAGGAAAAATGAAATTCAAGGCCTCCGCCATTACGGTTGGAGGCTTTTATTTTGCCTCCGTGAAAAGCCACCGAGTTTCTGACTATGGAAAGCCCAAGACCAGAACCTCCGTCATCCCTGCTTCGGCCTTCAGCCACACGGTGGAATCTCTCGAAGATGCGCTCAAGATGCTCCTGGGGCACTCCGCAGCCTGTATCATAATAAATGAAATTGTGGTGGTCTCCTGAAGTACCACTATATTCCAGATGGATGGTTACCCCATTCCCGGAATATTTGAGACTGTTTTCCACAAGATTACGGAAAATGGCATATAGGAGGGTTCTGTTACCCTTGACTTGGAGATTCCCGTCAATGAGATTTTCCACGGTCACTCCTTTCTCGGCTATGAGGGCGGCGAACTCTCCGAATACCTCTTCAGTCACCGGGTGCAGGCGAACCTGTTCCTTCTCCAATTTTTGTGGAGATTCTTCGATTTTGCTGATAAGAGCCATATCACGGATAAGGTCAGAAAGCCTGACAGACTGTGCATAAGCTCTTTCTATGAATACTGCTTTTTTCTCCGGTGCAAGGTCCGGACAGCAGAGCAATGTCTCCAGATATCCCCTGATACTCGTGACAGGAGTCCTTAATTCGTGGGACACATTGCTTGTCATCTGTTGTTTGATTTCCCTGTTATGCTTTTCGATGGAATCTGAGAGACCCTTGTCAAGCCTTACAGATAGCATTACAATAACGAAAAGGGATGCAACCACAAGGAGGGCTGTCAAAATCAGGAAAAGGCTGTCGGGCCTGAGCAACTTTGCCGTCCCGATGTCCATAGGAAGGGCCACTCTGACGATCTTGTCTTCATAGCGCTTTGCCAAATATAGATATTTCTTCCCAGTAGTGGCTGAAACCCTTTCAGCCGTTCCGATTCCAGTTTTAAGGGCCTCTGCGACCTCCGTTCTTCCTCCGTGGTTCTCGTTTCTTGCCTCAGGATTTTCTGAATCGAAGACCACATTGCCTGAAAGGTCCAGAACAGTCGCTCTGAGACT
>JBJEBO010000107.1:0-3735 GCA_051870155.1 Candidatus Cryptobacteroides sp. | reverse complement strand
TAAATTGATATAAGAAGGACATATAGAAGGACATTGTTAGGAGGACATTGTTTCGGGTTTAGGAGGACAAAACCGCGTTTTATAGGCTTCCTACAATATAGGAAAAAGCCAGTTTTCGCCCCTTAAAAGGTAGGAAACTGCCACTTTTGGAACGCTACAAAATAATCGCAACCCGCTTTTTTACTGCGAGTTGCGATATAAGTTACCTTAAAAAACTATTTTATAATAGGAATTGCACCGTTTGAGAACTCTTTCGTCACGCATCCAAGGACAAGATCAATGTGTCTAATTGTGTCCTTCGGTATTCGAATCGGAGAGTGAATAAGCCGTCCATCAGGATATGTTTCCTTATTACTTGAATAAGCCATTATATATTCTCCTCCATCATCCTGCAGTTGCTTCGTTACCCTGAATTCAGTTGTTTCTATAACATAGTTTCGTCCATTCAGGATAAGCCGGGTGTCATTAACCCTTTTAAGAGCGAGGATGCATCCGCTTGGGTACTCAACCATACTGTCTCCATAGTGACGAATTGCCGCTGTTGCCTCCGGAAACCAATCACCGGCATCTATCCATTCGGCTACATGGCCATGGCCTTCGACTTCCGCAACCTGATCATTATAGCCCCCAAAGGTAGTGACATCGTCAAATAGCGGTATTTTCTTTTTTGAAGAATCCCCATTTTTTATTGGAGATAAATAAATTTCGTTTATTTGAAATACATCGGCGAACTTGTCCAGAAACTTGTCTGATATACCGCCCTTCCCATTAAGAACTGTATTTAATTGCTGTGGGACAATGCCAAGCCTTTCTGCAATTTGAACTTTTGATAGTCCAGATTGCATTAAACGATCAATCTCTTCTTTTAGCCACTTTTCTTTGGCGCTACTCACTATTCCCATAGAAATTAAATGAAATTTGTTTTAGATAAACGAAATTCATTTGCTGATAAATAAATTTTGTTTATCTTTGCAGTTGTGGTTTTGTGATAACCACGCAAAGGTAAGAATTTATAGCAAATTATTGAGATTATGGGAAAACAAATCTTACTACCTCCTGCGGTGCGCAGGGAACTAAGGAAAACATTAGGTGTTCATGAAGTCATCCTCGGTAGGGCCTTGAAGTATGAACGGAACAGTGCAAGGGACAAAAGAATCCGGGCTGAGGCCCTCAAAATGGGCGGGTTAATCTTCACCGGCACTCCTGCCCCGGGAGACTTCATCCCCAATGTAAAAACTTATTACGACGAGGGAGACAACACCATCCACCAGACTCTCGGAGACAGGATGGAACTTGTAATCAGTAAGACTGATAGTTCAGCAATGCTCATCATTGACGGTGAAACCGCGGCCAACTTTGAGACCGTCACGATGACTGGCTGGGGCAGTATCCTGTTTGCTATGCAACAAGTCTATAACCAACTCTCAATCCGATAAGACTATGAAATACCAAGTTCTCCCAAGGCTCGTTGACGAAATTCAACTCGAAGATGGTATGACCTTAACCGAAATTACGGACGGGAACGCCTATATGTACACCGTCACGCACATTGAGCGGCTCAAGAGCATAGGTGAGGCAGTTGTATTTACTCGGATGACAGGTTCGACAAATAATACACACTTCTCTCTGGAGGAACTTTTCGCCCGGACATTCTTTGTCGGCTTCAATGAGCCTTTCATTCTTGACATGCGGATAGAACAACTCCACGCGAAAATCACGCGGCTGCGCGAGGAAAGGTTCAAAATGATTTAACGGCAACCCCGCGTAGGAAAATGGTTAATCCGGTCGCTTGCAAGCACAAACAACACGAAAGACAGGAGGCGGTTCGATTCCGCCTGCGGGGGCAACAATGAAAATGTGATATGGAATACTATAACGGCAAACTTTGTACTACTGTTAAGGAATTGACCGCTGTAATGACTTACAGCAGTTACCGAAAAAGTGCCGAGCGCGGAAGAATAGATGTCGCTCGTCAGGGTAAAGGTAGTGGCAACTACGCCCTTATCGTGGTTGAGACCTTGCCGGAGGATGTCAAGCAGAAATTGGAAGCCACGTATCCCCAGATGGACAAAATGAGGCTTGTTGAATGGATCAGGTCGAATTATATTCTTGACTCTGAAGCCCGCGCCTTTTTCTCTGCATTCCGTTTTGACAACGGAAATACGCTACCGAAGGATAAAATCAATGAATATACGGTCAATGCTTCTGTAATCCAATGTATCATCCGGCTCAAGAACAACGCCGCCGCTCTCCGGAGGGCGAGCAAAGCCGGAACAATCCAATGGGATGAGGTCGCACAGGTTATTGCTGCCTGTAAGGAGGAGTACGGCCATACCTTGCCAGAAAACCCGATGCGTTTCCGTAAGAAAGTGGCCGAGTTCAATAAGTGTAGCTATGAGTGCCTCATATCCGGGAAATTCGGCAATCAGTCTGCCCGGAAGGTGGACTATAAGACAGAGCGGCTGATATTGTCACTTGACAGTCTTCCTAACAGGCCGTTCAACACCACCGTCCACGAGCTTTATATGCAGTTTGTGTGCGGCGAATTGGACGTATATGATCCAGAGACGGGAGAGCTCATAAACCCGGATGATTTTACCGATAAAAAAGGCAACCCTCTCGCCCTTTCAGAGACAACAATAGCCAATTACCTGAACAACCCGAAGAACCGTGTTCTCCGGGCAAAGGAGCATAGCACAGGTTGGGAGTTCAACAATGAATACAGACCGCACCACCACCGTATCAGCCCTTCATTTGCGTTTTCAAAAATCTCCCTGGACGACCGTGATCTTCCGCGCAAGATGCCTGACGGAAACCGCGTAAAGGCTTATTACGCCTATGACGTGGCCAGCGGTTGCGTGATAGGATATGCATACAACAGGTTGAAGACCGGAGACCTGTTTATAGACTGTATCCGAAATATGTTCCAGCTTATAGACCAGCAGGGGTGGAACTGCCCCGCCGAGGTGGAGGTCGAGCACCATCTTGTGAACAACTTCGCAGATGGTCTCATCAGCGCCGGTAATGTCTTCCCGTTTGTCCGCTGGTGTAATCCTGGCAATTCACAGGAAAAACGCGCTGAACACTTCAACCGTGCCAAGAAGTACGGCGTTGAGAAGAAACTTCAGGTCGGGATTGGGCGCTGGTATGCTTCTCTGGAGGCTAACCGCCCAAAGATAGAGAAGGTCTATGACGAGAAAAATAACACCTACAAGGAGGCCACCTATTCATTTGAGCAACTTGTGGCTGATGACATTCTTGCAATCAGGGAATACAACAACCAGTTGCACCCGAATCAGGCCTACTATAAGGGGATGACGAGGTGGGATGTCCTTTGTAAAATGCAGAATCCGGATCTCCGCCCGGTTGACAAAGCCATCCTTTACCAGTATATCGGGGAACGTACCCACACCTCAATTCGCAGGAGTATGTATTGCACGGTTCGCGGCGGCAAGTACCAGCTGCCTTCTCCGGAATTGCTCTCAAGGCTCGCGCCTAATGATTACGAGGTGGATGCCTTCTATATGCCGGACGAGTCCGGAAAGGTGTCGGAGGTTTACCTTTATCAGGGTGGACGTTTTATCGCTCGCTGCGAGTCTGTAAAGGCCTATCAAGAGGCAAAGGCGGAACAAACCGAGGAAGACAAGCAGAATTATACGGAACAGGCAAAATATGTCGCACAGTTTGACGCAATGGTACGTCGAGACCGAATTACGAAAGTCAAAGTAAGCCGCC